>JAPOVT010000046.1 GCA_026708015.1 bacterium | reverse complement strand
CAGTCACAGACATGATCCTTTCTGGCCCGCAGCACCCGGCCGCGGACCCTCAGACCACGCCCGATACACAAAATTCCCGAGTGTCATTGTTGTGGTTGCCGGGGCCCTCGGCCTGGGGGTTACGGTCCGGTCCTGCGCTCGGCGGTGACTCCACAAAATTTTGGCCTTGTGCCTGTTGTCAGACCTGTCGCGTCGAGTGTGGGGCCGGCAGGAGCGCTCCTGTCTTGAAGGGAGCCTGATCATCTCGACTCGGTTGTGACGAAGCGCCCCTGCCGATCCCGGACCCACCGGAACATCAATTCCAGCAGGAGCAAAGCATGACATTTCCAGTCGGGGGAATCGACCCCCACCAGGACACATTCACCGTCGGCATCGTCGACTGCCACGGCGTCGAGACCTGCTGTGAGACGTTCGCGAACACCGCGGCCGGCTACGGCGAGGCGATCGGCCTGCTCGGCGCCCACGGCGTCGAACGCGTCGGCGTAGAGGGATCGGCAAAGTGGGGCGCCCATGTCGCGATCGCTCTGGCAGCCGCCGGGTTCGACGCCCGCGAGGTCCCCGCGTCGCGCTCGGCCGCGCAGCGCCGTTCGCGTCGGCTGGACAAGACCGACGCCGCCGACGCGGTCGCCTCGGCGCGGGCGCTGTTGGCCGAGCCGACGCTCGGCCCCGTCCAGGCGCTGGAGGCCTACGACCCGCTCGTGGCCGAGATCGAGGCGGTGCTCGAGCACCGCCGAGGGCTGGTAGCAGCCAGAACGCTGACGCTGCACCACGTCGCAGACCAGATCTCCAAGCTCCCCACCGAAATACGCGACCAGCTCACCACCAGCGGCAAGATCGAGAGCCGGCTGCGCCGCCTCGAACACATCGACCCAGCCACCGCCACCACACCCGCCGGCGCGTACCGCCTCGGCCGGCTCCAGGCGTTCATAGGCCAAGACCGCGCAGCCCGCAGCGAGATCCGCCGCCTCGAACGCCTCATCGAAGAGCTGCTCGACCAGCACGGCACCACCCTGCGCGACGAACACGGCATCGGACCCATCGCAGCAGCCACCCTGGTGTGCGAGGTCGGCGACCCACGCCGGTTCGACCGCGAGTCCAAGTTCGCCCGCTGGTCCGGTCACCGGCGCCGTCGCGCTCTCATCAGGCGAAGGCAACTCAGACCCCGTCAAGCACCGGCTCGACTTCAAAGGCAACCGGCGCATCAACTCGGTGCTCCACATCGCGTCGGTCACCCAGCAGCGCAGCCAGCCCGACGCCGCCGCGTACCTCGCCCGCAAAGCCACAGAGGGCAAGACCCGACGAGAAGCCCGACGAGCCCACAAACGACAACTCGCCAACCGAGTCATCCGCCGAATGCGGCGCGACGAAAACACCCGACAACAGCCACTTGCGCTCGCCGCTTGACAAGGGAGCGTCCGACAGACCCAACTCCGGTCCCAAACCCCGCCCGCACCTTGCTACCGTTTATTTCGCGCCGTTTTTCGCGCCAGCCCGCCCACGTAGCTCAGTTAGGACAGAGCAGGGACCTCCTAAGTCCAAGGTCGCAGGTTCGAATCCTGCCGTGGGCGCTGCCGACAGTTTTCTGTTGTTGCCAGTGGGTCTGTGTTGTTCCCCATTTCCCCAGCGTAGCGACCGTTTTTGTCAGAGGTCACTGGTAGGCTGTTCCCAGTGATAATCGAGCTATCCCCAAAAAAGTGGGGGATAAATTGGGGGATGGGATGCCGCAGTTGACCGCCGCGAAGGTCAAAAACGCCGGTGTGGGAAAGCACCAGGACGGCCAGGGATTATTTCTGAGAGTGTACGAATCCGGGTCGAGATGCTGGGTTCTGCGCCTCACTGTGGATGGGCGCCGCCGCGAGATCGGGTTGGGAGGCTGGCCCGAGGTCAGCCTGGCCGACGCCCGCACACAGGCATTCGAGCACCGCGCCGCGGCAGCCAGCGGCCGCGATCCCTTGGCCGATAAACGCCGAGGCGACGTGCCGACCTTCCGGGAGGCAGCCAAGAGAGTTCTCGATGCCAACAGGGCGCGATGGCGCAGCAACCGGACCGCCACCCTGTGGTGGGCGTCGCTTGAGAACCACGCGTTCCCCATCATCGGTGATCTGGCAGTGAACCGCATTTCCCAGTCAGACGTGCTGCGGTGCGTGGAGCCGATGTGGGCGACGCGCACCGAGACGGCCCGCAAGGTCCGACAGAGAATCCGCACGGTGTTGAAATGGTGTCAGGCGCACGGTTACGTGCAGTTCAACATGGCCGGCGAAGTCATCGACGGGGCCCTGCCGCCGATGCCCCGCGTGAAGTCCCATTTCCGGTCGCTGCCCTATGGCGAAGTCGCAGACGCTCTCGCTGTTGTGGAGGAGTCCGGAGCGTCGCCGTCGGCCAAACTGTGCCTTCGGTTCGCCGTGTTGACCGCGGCCCGCTCCGGCGAGGCCCGCAACGCCACATGGGACGAGATCGACTTCGCAGCCCGCGAGTGGAAGATCCCCGCCGAGAGAATGAAGGCCGCATCCGGGCACCGGGTGCCCCATAGCGCCGCCGCTCTCGACGTGCTGGACCGGGCCAAGGACTGCCACGACGGCTCTGACTTGGTGTTCCCATCCCCGCTCAAGCCCGGCAGGCCCCTGTCGGACATGACCCTCACGAAAATCCTGCGCGATGTCGAGTTGGCTGACCGTGCCACCGTCCACGGCTTCCGCGCCAGCTTCCGCACATGGGCGCTAGAGCAGACCGACACACCCTGGGCGGTCTGCGAGGCCGCTTTGTGAGGTTCCCCCCTTTGTCCGGTCACTTGGTTTATGCGGCTTGGTCTAGTCGTTGCCGGTGGTGTTCCTCCCATTCTGTGGGGGTCAGGTAGTCGAGGGTCGAGTGGATTCGCCGGTTGTTGTAGCGGCCGATCCAGGCGAAGACCTCGCGGCGGGCTTGGTCCCGGGTCGCGAAGCGGGTCTGTGTGACGAGTTCCCTCTTCAGGGTGGCGAAGAACGACTCGACGATGCTGTTGTCCCAGCAGTTGCCCACTCGTCCGACGGATTGGCGCATCTTGTGGCGGGCCAGCGCCGAGGCGAAGTCGCCGCTGAGGTATTGCGGGCCGCGGTCGGAGTGAAAGACCACTCCGGCGGTGCGGCCGCTCCTGGTTGCGGCGGCCGTGTCGAGGGCGTCGACGACGAGCTCGGCGCGGGTGTGGTGGGCCATGGAGTAGCCGATCAGTTTGCGGGAGCCGACGTCGAGGACGGCGGCTAGGTGCAGCCAGCCCTGTCCGGTGGGGATGTAGGTGATGTCGCCCGCCCATGTCTGGTCGGGCGCGCCGGGGCGGAAGTCGCGGCGCACCAGGTCCTCGGGGGCCTGTTCGATGCCGCCGGAGCCCATCCAGCGGGGCTTGCGCCTTTTGTGGATGCCGCAGATCCCGTGGAGCCGCATGAGGCGCTCCACGCGTTTGCGGTTCACACGCTGGCCTTGCCGTCTCAGCTGTGCGGTGACCCTCGGCGACCCGCAGGCCCCGCCGGCGCCGGCGTGGACCTGTTTGATCGCCCAGACGAGCTCGGCCTCGGCCAGCTCTGCGGGTGAGGGCCCCGCCTTTTGGCGAACAGCCCAGTCGTAGAACGCCTGGCGGCCGGCGCCGGCGACATCGCACGCGGCTGTTGTCGGGAATCCCTCGGCCTTCCGGGCAGCGACCCACCTGTAGCGGGTCACTGCCCCGACTCCTTCACCCACAAGGCCGCCGCTCGCATGGCAGCTCACGCTCCATTCGAAGCTTGGAGTTCTCCCGGCGCAACCGCACCAGCTCTGAGCGCTCCTCTGTCGCCAGACCCGGTTTATCGCCCCGGTCGATCCGGGCCTAGCGGACCCAGTTCCCCAAATTCGTCGCCCCGATCCCCAGATCATGGGCCACATGGGCGACAGGCCGCTCCCCGCCTGACACCAACGCCACAGCATCGGCCTTGAACTCCCTGGTGAAACGCCGCCTGGCCCTGCCCGGCGACCCCTCCTTTTCCATCAATGACATGGTTACCTCCTAATCGAGGTGACCGGCCAAAGGGGGGATACCCACTAGAGCCACTTAGGCATTGTGGCAGATGAGGAGTAGTAATAACCACAACTTTGAACTGCCACGGTGCCCCAGGGCTTAATGCCAAGCGACGATTCCTAGGTCAGCAACGGGGCTTGGGGTAATGGGTTCGGCAGGCCCTCTAACTTCTGATTGGGCGCTACAGATCCCGAGGTGCGACCGAGACGCGCTCGGCTACCGCACCAGCGTGGAGGCGGCGATCCCACACGACCATGACGAGATCCGGAATGCCGACCTCCAAGGCGCTGGCAAGGTGTACGGCGTCGGCACCTCGCAAGTCTCGGCGCTCGGCTAAGACACCGGCTGCTTTCGCCACGCGGGCGGTCAGCTCGACCGGCCGCAGCTCCATCCAGAACCCCTCCCAAGCCTGGCGGCACGATGCCAAATCATCCTCTTCCATGTCGTGGTTGCGTCCCGCGGCTGCTAAGGCCGCGCGCACTTCGGGGTAAGCCAGTCGGCTCGACACCGCGGCGTCGCATCCATCCCAGAGTCTGGCCGCAGTGGCGCTGCCCGGCTCTTCCACGAGCAGCTTCACCAACGCGCTTGAATCGAAGTAGACGACGGCCACCGATCAGCGACGCTGCTCAGCGATCAGGTCCGAGAGGGATCGACCGGCCTGCGGCAGATCCCGGCCCGCGGCTCTGGACCTCTGGGGGCTTAGTGGCCTGGCGATCACCCCTTGTGCGGTGAGTTCCTCAATTGTCGACATTGCGTTGATGCCTATGATCCGGGCCACGGGCATGCCCCGCTCGGTGATTACCACCTCATCGCCATCCCGGACCTGATCGAGCCAATGACGTAGGTTTGCTCGCAACTCCGTAACTGCCACGTCCATGACACTAGCGTACAACTTCCCTACCTCCGATCTGTACATAATTGACTTATTTAATTACATTAAAACTTATTGATAATCAATATAACTGCATTAGCAATCCCGCGCAATAGGCATGCACAGACACCATGTCTGCGTGGAAGCAACGAAATAGAGTCGAGGTTTGGTGAATGAGGCACGTTCTTCCGCTTCGCGACGCGGGGTGGCCGCTTTGATGCGGTGGTGATTGGCGCGGGGGTGATTGGGGCGGCGACCACCTTGGAGTTGGCGCGGCGGGGGTGGCGGGTGGTGTGCGTGGACAAGAACGCGGCGGCGGGATCGGGCTCGACGCTCAACTCCAGTGCGATCGTGCGGTTCAGCTACTCGACAAAGCCAGGAGTCATCCTGGCCTGGGAGGGCCTCCACTACTGGCTCAACTGGCCCGAGTACATCGGCGTCGATGACGAGAACGGGCTGATCGAGTTCCGCCAATGCGGAAAGCTGATGCTGCTGACCGAAGACTCCGACCATCCCGAGCGGGTGCGGACCCTCTGGCGAGAGCTGGGCATCCCCTTCGAGGACTGGACCCTGGATGACCTCGCCCAGCGTCTCCCGATCTTTGATCCCGGCTGCTTCGGCCCGCCGAAGAGCCCCTCCGACGAGAGGCATTCTGGGATGAGCCGGCCGGAACGCTCACCGGGGCCATCTACTCGCCCTCGGCTGGCTACGTGAACGACCCGCAGCTCTGCGCCCACAACCTCCAGAGGGCGGCCGAGGCTGCAGGGGCCCGCTTCTGGTTCCACGCGCAGGTCACTGGCATTCTGCGCTCGGGTAGCCGGGCCGCTGGGGTCGAGTTGAGCGACGGCACCGCCATCCATGCCCCGGTGGTCGTCAACGTCGGCGGGCCGCACTCCAACGTGATCAACAAGATGGCGGGCGTCTACGACTCCATGCAGATCAAGACCCGGGCTATGCGCCACGAAGTACACATCGTGCCCTCGCCAGCGGGGTTCGACTACGAGTCGGAGGGCCACGTGACCGCCGATCAGGACACCGGGATCTACTTTCGGCCCGAGGTGGGCAACAACATTTTGATCGGGAGCGCCGATCCAGATTGCGACGAGCCCGATTGGGCTGATCCCGATCACTATGACGAGCGGGTCAGCGAGAGCCAATAGGAGGCCCAAGTGCTGCGCGCCTCGCGCCGCATGCCCGAGCTGGGCATCCCCCACCAGAAGAAAGGCATCGCCGACCTCTACGACGTGAGCGACGATTGGGTTCCCGTCTACGACCGCACCGACCTCGACGGGTTCTACGTGGCCATCGGCACCAGCGGCAATCAGTTCAAGAACACCGGAGTCGCCGGCTGTGTGATGGCCGAGTTGATCACCGCAGTCGAAGACGGCCTCGACCACGACCGCGATCCGCTGGTCATCAAGGGCCGCTACACCGGCCTGCCCATAGAGGTCGGATTCTTCAGCCGCAACCGCGACCCAGCTGCCACCTCGATGAGCGTTTTCGCCTGAGGTGGCTCGGCCCACCCGGCCCGGTCCTTCAACCTTGTACTCGGCGCCGGACCGGGATCAGGCCAAGTTTACCCAACCCCATCGATGCTGGTCCTTCTACCCTGGCTTTCAGACAAAGTCCTCGTACTTGTCTAGGTGGCGGGTGGGGCGCTTGAGGGCGTCTTTGCGGAAGGGGTCGCCCAGCTCCATGGTACACATGGCCTCGATGACGGTGGTGCGGCCGCCGTTCATCTGGGCGTCGATGGCCTTGGTCAGCGCCGGGCCCACCTCTTCGAGCTCGTTCACCCGCACGCCGTCGGCGCCCATGGCCCGGGCCACCTCCGACCAGTCTTCGCCGCCGTCGAGCTCGCCGGCCACGAACCGGCGGCCGTAGAAGTCCACCTGGTTCTTCTTCTCCGCGCCCCACTGGCGGTTGTGGAACACCACCGCGGTGACCGGGATGTTGTGGCGCACTGCGGTCATGGTCTCCACCATGCTCATGGCCCACGCCCCGTCACCGGCGTAGGCCACCGCCGGGCGATCCGGCGCGGCCTTCTTGGCCCCGATGATGGTGGGCAGCGCATACCCGCAGTTGCCCCAGCTCATGGCGGCGAAGAACGACCGAGGCTCCTCGAAGCGCAGGTAGCTGTTGGCCACCGAGTTGATGTTGCCGATGTCGGTGGACACCATGACCCGCTCGGGCATCGCATTCTCCAGCTCGCGCAGCACCTGGCGGGGGTGCATCCAGTTGTAGTGCTCCTCGGTGGCCTGCTTGATCATGTCCACGCTGAAGTCGTCGGTCTCGTGGATCCAGTCGTCCAGCTCGGCCTCCCAGCCGGCCTTGTCGTCGGCGATCTCGGCCGCCCGTTGAACCCGAGTGGCATCACACGCCAGTTCCCGGCCCTCCAGGCGCTGAAGCAGCGCCGTGGCGGCCGCGCCGGCGTCGCCGCAGATGCCCACGTCAATGGGCTTGACCAGCCCGAGCATCTTGTTGTCGGCATCCACCTGGATGATCTTGGCCTCGTTGGGCCAGTAGTCCATGTCGTGCTGGGGCAGGGTGCCGAACGGGCCGAGACGGGTGCCCAGCGCCAACACCACGTCGGCCCTCGAGATCAGCCGCATGGCCGCCTTCGAACCCTGATAGCCCAAGGGTCCGCACCATTGGGGATGAGACGCCGGGAACGAGTCGTTGTGCAGGTAGCTGTTGACCACCGGACAGCCCAGCCGCTCGGCCAGCGCCACCGTCTCGGCCATGGCGTCGCCCATCACCACCCCGCCGCCGGAGACCATCACCGGGAACGAGGCTCCGGCCAAGAGCTCCGCAGCCTCGTTCAGGGTGCGCTCGCCGCCCGGACCCCGATCCAGGCCCTGCGGCTGCGGTATCTCCACGTCGATGTCGCCATAGAAGCGGTCGCGGGGGATGTTGAGTTGCGTGGGCCCCATCTCAGAGAGGGCCCGGTCAAAGCACCGGCTGGTCAGCTCGGCCATGCGGTGCTCGTTGTTGACGTGGCCCTGGTACTTGGTGAACTCCTCGAACATCGGCAGCTGGTTGGCCTCTTGGAAGCCGCCCAGGCCGATGCCCATGGTCCCCGTCTCGGGGGTGACGATCACCACCGGGCTGTGGGCCCAGTAGGCAGCAGCGATGGCGGTCACGCAGTTGGAGATGCCCGGCCCGTTCTGGCCGATCACCACCCCGTGGCGGCCGCTCACCCGGCTGTAGCCGTCGGCCATGTGGGCCGCGCCCTGCTCGTGCACCACCGGCACCAGCTCGATGCCGGCCGGCTCGAAGATGTCCATGGCGTCCATGAACGCGCTGCCCATGATGCCGAAGATGGTGTCGACGCCGTGGGCGACCATGGTCTCCACGAACGCTTCGCTAGGAGTCATTCGGGTCATGACTCGTTCCTTTCGTGTAAGGGAATTCTCCGTTTAAAGAGATCCCGCGGGCAAGAAGATCAGAGCGCATAGGAGGCGGGCTTGGGTTTGAGCGGGCGGGAGTACCACAGGGGCCGGCGCAGACCGCCGGGGCCAGGGGCCGGACGGGTCATGGCCAGCCACTCCTGGTAGGCCTTGCGGGCTTCGGCGGTGTCCACCACCACGTCGCCAGGGGTGTCGCCGGGCTCAGCGGGCGTCACCCGCACCCGCTGATGCCAGCACTGCATGCCCGAAACCGGATCGGGCTGCACGCTGAACGTCAGATTCTGGTGTACGCCGGTATCGCTCCACCAGATCCTCTCGGTGTCGTCATCCGCGCTGGCATGGCGCTCCGGTTGGCCTCGACGGGTGAGCCGCCACCGCGTGCCGTCGTTGGAGATGTCGGCGTCGCCCCCCGTCCATGACCCGCCGTTGCCCTCATCGAGGCGCCAGCGGCCCATGTGATGCGAAGCCGCCACCACGCCGGGCCGGATGCCCTCGGTGCGCCACGCTCCGATCACGAAGTGGCCGATCCGGGTGGTGATCCTCACCAGCCCGTTCATCTCGATGCCCAGAGCCTCGGCATCGGAGGGATGGATCCACAGCGGATGGCGATGGCTGAGCTCCGACAGCCACTTGCTGTTGGCCGAGCGGGTGTGGATCAAAGTCGGGATGCGAAACGTCGGAACCAGGATGCGCTCATCACCGGAGAGGTCGAGGTTCTCCCAGTGAACATGGGAAGGAATCCAAGTAGGGGTGGCGTACTCGGGCCAGCCCCAGTCGGCCAGTGTCTCCGAGTACAGCTCCAGTTTGCGCGACGGCGTGGGAAAGCCCTCTTTGGGGGTTCCGTCCACCTGCACCGCCGGTGAGCCGTCGCCCAATCCGGCCAACTCCAAGCCGGCCAGGTCCGCCGCCGAGCCCGACCAGGTGCCGGGGGTGCCGGAGCGGCGGTACACGCCGGCATCGTCGAGGTGGCAGCCCTCTAGTTCGGCAGGGTCCACCTCCCGCTCATAGGGCTGGTACATATCGCCGTCAAGGGCATAGGCGCCCCGGTCGCGCATGTACTCCAACGGGGTCTGACCGGCCGCCTCGGCGTCGTCGGCCAAACCGGGGACCGCCGCGAACATCGACCCGTAATACTCGTCCACACTCATCGGCGTGCCGGGCCGCTCACAGCTCTCGAACCATTGGCGGATGCCCATGGAGCCGTCGGGGTCGATGCGCCACGACAAGTCGATCCAGAACTCGTTCTCCTCCCACACCTCGCCCGGGTTGAACTCGTGGGTGCGAGACCCGCTGGTCACCTCGGTGCCGCGAATCTCGGCAAAGCGGCGCAGCACCGGCTGGCGAAAGCCAATCCAGCGCCCGGCGTGGGTCTCGAAACTGGCCACATCATGGCGCTCGGCCCCCACCCCCATGGGTAGCACGTAGTCGGCGAACACCGCCGTCTCCGACCACGTGGGCGTCAGCGCCACGTGACAGGCCACCTTGTCGGGGTCTTTGAGCGCCTCCAGCCAGCTGAACCCGTCGGGGTTGGTCCACACCGGGTTGTACACCCGGCTGAAGTACACCTCGAGGCGGCCCCGGCCCTCGGCCAAAAAATGGGGCAGCAGGATCGACATCTCGTGGTGGGCCAGCGGGTATTCCCGAGGCCAGCTCAGCTCGTTCCACTGCTCAAAGGGCGGCGCGCCCGCCGGGTGGGGTGCCTTGTACTTGTTCCAGCCGTTGCCGGTGGTGCCCCCCACCGTGCCCACCGAGCCGGTGAGCACATTGAGGAAGAACAAGCACCGGGCCGTCTGCCAGCCGCCCAGGTTGCCAGCGGCTGCGGCCCGCCAGTTGTGGGAGGCGAACTTGGTGGGATGGGCGCCGATGATCTCGGCGATCTCGATGATTTGGGCCGCGGGCACCCCGCACACCCGTTCAGCCTCCTCAGGGGTGTAGGCCGCGTAGTCGTCCAGCAGCGCCGGGCCCACCGAGTCGAACTCCACCGGCCGGTGCGGATGGCACTGGCGCAGATACACCTCCCAGTTGGTCCAGCGCCGCACGAAGTCGCGTTCCCAGGTGCCGTTGAGCACCAGCAGCCGGGCGATGGCCAACAGCAAGAAGGGCTCGGTGCCGGGCCAGGCGGGCAGCCAATAGTCAGCCTTGGAACCGGTATTGGACAGCCGGGGGTCCACACAGATGACAGTGGCTCCCTGGCTTTGGGCTTCGACAATCCGCTGGGCGTGGGGGTTGAAATAGTGGCCCGACTCCAGGTGTGACGAGATGAGGAAGATCACCTCGGCGTTGGCGAAATCGGCCGACGGGCGGTCGTGGCCCATCCAGCTCTGATAGCCGACTCGGGCGTTGGAGCTGCACACGTTGGTGTGGCTGTTGTGGCCGTCCACCCCCCAGCACTGGAGCACCCGCTCGGCGAAGCCGTCCTCGCCGGGACGGCCCACGTGGTACATGACCTCGTTGTGGCGGCCTTCGGCGATGGCCGTGCGAATACGGATGCCGATATCGCCCAGCGCCTCGTCCCAGCTCACCCGCTCCCATTGTCCAGAGCCCCGCTCGCCGGCCTGCCGCAGCGGATACAGGATGCGCTCGTGGTCGTCGATTTGGTTGAGAGTGGCCGGACCTTTGGCGCAGTTGCGGCCCCGGCTGGCCGGATGCAGGGGGTTGCCCTCCACGCGGTCGATGCGACCGGTGGCATGATCCACGTGGCACACCAGCCCGCAGGCGGCCTCGCAGTTGAAGCAGGTTGTGGGCACCAACGTGTGATGGCGCTCCACCCGGCGGGGCCAAGCCTTGGCGTCGAGCGAGGTGGCGTCGTGCCATGTCTCGTGCGGGGGGTAGCGGTGCAATTCAGCCATAGGTCGCCATCCCACTAAGACAGCGGCACGGACTGCCCGGCCCGCACGAAGCTGTCCTCGTAGCACCACATGCCCACCACAGCGCTGATCCCGGCCACCGCCGCCAGCCAGGACCCCGCATCGGCGGCCAGGCTGACCGCAACCAGCACAGCCGGCACAGCCAGACCCAGCACTACCCCTCCGGCCCAGAACTGCCGGGCGTATCGTCCCCTGGTCATGGCCGCCACCGCCGCCTCGACGTGGGGCGTTCCCCGCCCCAAGACCTCAGCGACCACCAGCGCCGCGGTGGCCAGCACGCCTGCCAGCAACACCCACTGCACGGCGACTGGGTCGGGTCCGTCGGCAGCGAGTTCCACTACCGCGTAGCCGGCGCCCCCGGCGACAACCGCTTGGGCCAGCAGCGTGGGCAGAACCAGGGGCGACTGCCATAGATCGCGGCCCTCGCACTGGGCGAACAAGAATGCCGTGTAGCCCGCGGTGGCCAACCCCAGCAACGCGGCGGGCGCGGCCAGCACTTGCAGTGCCCCGACGGAATCGACCACGCCGGCAATGAACCACGCCGCGCACACCGCGGCGAACGCCCCGAGCACCGCCGCGCCCTTCACCAGCCATGATCGGCGGTTGGCCCGAGTAATCAGGTAGTAGAACCGAGCGGGCTGGCGCAGGTCGCCCACCAAGAGCACGCCGGTGAGCGCCAAGAACACCCCCGCGGTTACCGCCGGCGCCACCCCCACCACCGCCTGTTCTCCACCGTGGCCGAGCAGAACCAGCAGGGCGGCCACCATCATCATGCCCGCGGCCACCGCCTTGGTCACTAGATAGCTCGACACTTTGGCCTTCCAGGTCATTTGGTGGGCTGTGGTGTAGGCGGTGCGGGCCTCCACGCTGTCACTGCCGAGATCGGCCGTCGGATGCTGGGCGGTGGTGTCGGCCCAGATCATCCCGTCGCCGGCGATGGCGGTGCGCAACGGGTCGAGCGACGCCGCATCTGCCCCCCGGTAATGCACCTTGGGCCGGGTGTTCTGCTCCGGCGTCCGCACTGCGGTGTCGCTTTGGGCGATGAGCTTGGTGGTCTCATCATCGGGGTCGTCAAGATCGGCCACCTTGATGGCATGGGTCGGGCACACCACCACACAGCTCGGCTCAAGATCCTGCTCGATGCGGTGGTTGCAGAAATTGCACTTGTTGGCCGTGTTGGTGACCGGGTTGATGTATATGGCGTCGTAGGGACAGGCGTTCATGCACCCTTTGCAGCCGATGCAGTTGTCATCGTCGAAGTCCACCACCCCGTTGTCGGCCCGGAATAGGGCGTTGGTAGGACATATGGAGATGCACGGGGCGTCGTCGCAGTGGTTGCACCGCATCACCGAGAAGTGCCGACCGACATCGGGAAACGTGCCGGTCTCGATGTATTTCACCCAGGTTCGGTTCACCCCGAGGGGCACGTCGTGCTCGGCCTTGCACGCCACCGTGCAGGCATGACACCCGATGCAGCTCTCGCTGTCGAGGAGGAATCCGAGTCGGGTCACGCAACGCTCTCAGGGGTCATCTGGGGCTTGCGGGAGAGCCGCTGGATTCCGGCGCACAGCAGCTGCACGAGGTGGTCGAAGGTATCCTCGGGATCGTGGGGCAGGGGATGACCGTCGCCTGATTCGAGATGGCTGAAACCGTGAAAGGCGCTGCGCAGGGCGCGGGCCGCGTGCACCTGGTCTTCCTCGGTGAGGTCGTAGCCCCGCAGCGTTTGGCCCAGTACGGCCAGCACCCACTCCACCGCTGCTTCCAACTCATCGTCGCCGGCGCACGGGTAGCGATCGGTGGCCGCGTAGATGCCGGGATGATCCCGAACCATCTGCCGCCAGGCGTGGCCCACCGCCGCCACCGAGTCGTCTCCCGAGAGGCCCACCGCGGCATCGGCCAGCCGCTGGGCCAGAATCTCCCGTCCCCGCAGGCTGAGGCTGCGGAGGAGGTCGTCGTATCCGCCGATGTGGCGGTACAGAGCCGGCTGGCGCACGCCGAGCTCATCGGCCACCCGGGTCAGGGTTAGCCGATCGAGCCCTTCGCTGTCGGCGATTCTCGCCGCGGTGGCGATCACCCTGGCGCTGTCCAGCGGTAGCCGCTCCGGAGACTTAGCTCCCTTGCGTTGAGTCATATCCCCCGTCCTTCCCTGCCCGCTCCCGATTCCCAGGGGTGGATGGCAGGCAAGTTAGCAGCTATAGCGAATTTGTTAGAGCCCAATGACATCAGGGACAACCCTTCGCAGCCTGGCAAGCCGCTATCACGGCCACCATGGCGATGTCGTCCGCGCTGCAACCCCGCGACAGGTCGTGGATCACCCGAGCTGTTCCCTGAAGCAGCGGTCCATAGGCCCGAGCTCCAGCGAGGCGCTCGGTAATCTTGTAGGCGATGTTTCCCGAGTCGAGATCGGGAAACACAAACACGTTGGCCCGACCGGCCACCTCCGAGTCGGGTGCCTTGGCCGCCGCCACCTGCTGATCCCAGGCCGCGTCGAACTGCATCTCCCCGTCGACGGCCAGCGCCGGCATCCGCCGGCGCACGATCTCGGTGGCCGAGCGAACCCGCTCCACCCGCGAGCCGTCGGCACTCCCCTTGGTGGAGTACGACAGCATGGCCACCCGGGCCCTCTCCCCCGCCAGCTGCTCATGGGTGGTGGCCGTCGAGATGGCGATGGAGGCGAGTTGGTCGGGGCTGGGATCGGGGACCACGCCGCAATCGCCGTAGGTGATTGGAGTCCCGTCGGGCAGCACCAAGAGGAAGCAGCTGCTGATGGTGTCGACGCCCAGGGCCAGGCCGATGCAGCTCAGGGCGGCCCTCACGACATCCGGCGTCGGCCGGCTCGCGCCCCCTACACAGGCATCGGCCTCGCCAGCCGCCACCATGAGGGCGGCGACGTGGAGTGGGTCGCCCAAATCGATCTTCTCGACTTTCGGCGAAATCGCAATCTGCTCTTGCACGGCTGGCGAGCAGTAGTTCGCTGGGTCGTCGAGGATCACGGGATCGGCCAGACCCTCCCGTTCCAGATACCGGGCGGCGGCCCAGGCCCGCTCGTCGCCTCCGTCGGCCAAAACCACCCGCCGCTTCGAGGCGCGCGCCCGCTGGCGCCACGACTCGGTGATGGGGACGTGGCCCGCGGCTGGCTCGAGTTTGGTCAACCCTTGCCCCGCCAGGGGATGAGCCGCTTCTCAGCCATGCGCATGGCCACGTCCATGGTCACCCCGAGGATGCTGATGAGGATCACCGCCGACAACATCAGATCGAGCAGGAAGAACTGGCGGGCCTTGAAGATGGTGAATCCGAGACCGGAGCTGGCCCCGAGCAATTCAGCGGCCACCAACGTGCCCCAACACACCCCGATGGCCACTCGCAGCCCGGTGAAAATCTCCGGCAGCGCGTTGGGCAGGATCACGTGGCGCAGCACTTGGGCCTTGGACGCGCCCAGCGAATAGGCGGCATGCACCTTGGTGGTGTTCACCGCCAGCACTCCGGATCGGGCGGCGATGATCATGATCCAGATGGCGGCGAACAGGAGCAGGTTCACCTTGCCCTCCTCGCCGATGCCGAACCAGACGATGAACAGGGGGATCAGCGCCAGCGGCGGGATGGGCCGCAACAGCTCCACGATGGGGTCGAAGATGCCCCGCCAGCGGCTGGAGAGGCCCATGGCCAGGCCGATGGGCACCCCGATAGCCACCCCCCAGAACAAGCCCTTGGCCAAGCGGCTGAAGCTCAGCCACAGGTGCTGCCACAGGGTGAACCCGCTATAGCCGTTGCGGGCGAAGTCCCAGGTGGCGTCCCACACCTGGCCCGGGCTGGGCAGGGTCGACTCGCTGAGCCACTGCGTATAAGAGCACGAGGGCAGCCCGGGGAAGTCCCCCGGGTCGTCGGCGGCCCGGTCGCAGTCTCGCAGCAGGTCGCGCTGGCCGTAGCTCTCGTCTTCGGAGAGCCCGGCCCGCACGTCGTCGGCGTAGTCGTACCAGGCCTGGGGCAGTCCCCACACCCGGGTGGATATGAACCACAGCGCCAAGATCACGATCAGGCTGAAAATGGTCCACCGCAGCGCACCGCTGACTTCGGCCGCGTCGCCAAAGGTCACCGTCTTGCGGGTGCTCTGGCCGGTCTTGCCCCGGAACAGCCAGTTGAAGGGCCAGTTCGCGGTGCGGTTCTGCTGTTCGATGTTCTCTTTCACGGCGTGCCCGCCCGGTCCCTCTACCATCAGGCACCTCCTCCCGTGCCCATGATCTGTTCTTCCATCTCCCAGATCATCGTGAGGATCTCCTCTCGGGTGTCGATGAACTCCTGAGACGTCTTCAGCTCGCGGGCATCCGCGGTCAGCGCCTCCTGGGCGAAGGGAAGCTCGTAGGTCCGCTCGATGCGGCCCGGCCGCGGCGCCATCACAAAGAGCTGGTCGCCCAAGTACAGCGCCTCCTCCACACTGTGGGTGACCAGCACGATGGTCTTGCCGGTCTCGTTCCACAGGTTGAGCACCAGGCTCTGCATCTTCTCTCGGGTCAGCGCGTCAAGGGCGCCCAGGGGCTCATCCATCAAGATGATCTTCGGATCGTTAGCCAGACATCGGGCCAAGGCCACCCTCTGCTGCATCCCGCCGGAGAGCTCGTACACGGCCTTGTCGCCAAAGTCCTGGAGCCCAACGATGTTCAGCAAGTCCTGAACTGCCTCGCGGGAGGCGGGTCGAGAGCGCCCGTTCATGCGAGCGCCGAAACCCACGTTGTCGTTCACGCTCAGCCACTCGAACAGCGCCCCCCGCTGGAACACCATGCCCCGGTCTTGGCCCGGTCCGGTGATCGGTTCACTACCCAGCCTCACGTCGCCGGAGGTGGGGGCCAGGAAGCCGGCGATGATGTTCAAAAGCGTGGTCTTGCCGCACCCCGACGGCCCCAGCAGGGTGAGCAGCCGGCCCGGTTCGAGCGTAAAGGAGACGTCCTTGAGCGCCTCCACGCCGCCTCCGTCGGGCAGCTCGTACACCATGCCGAGCTCCTCCACGACGAGGGGGCTCTCCGTTTTGGACTCCCGGGCGACCTCCACCTTGGACGGATCGAAGTGCACCTCGGGCCGCGCCAGCGTCAACCATGCCCGGGCGATTACCAGCGCCGCCACCAGCAGCCCCATATAGGGAATCGACGAATCCTCGCGCTGCAGGAAGGCCAAAATCACCGCGATGGTGGCGCTGGCCGCCAAGGCAAGCCACACGTACCAAGCCGTGGCGGCCTGCCTCTCCTCGTCGGCGCGCCGATACAGCATCAGCATGGCCAGCAGCGCCGCCCCGCCCACCAGCGAGACCACCGGCTGCCACGGCGACGCGGTATCGCGGAACGACAGAACGACGCCCCCGATGATGGCCACGCCAGCCATGATCTGGCCGATGAGGATGATACCGTCACGGGGCTGGGCGGCCCGATCCGCGCCCTTGAAACGGCGGGCCGGTGTAATGGCCAGATCAACCACCATCACCAGCACAGCCAAGGCGGCGGCAGCAAGAAGTGCGACCGAGAGCCAGTACGCACCTCGGGCGATCACATAGGTGATGCCGTCGTATACGTCGGCCAGTCCCTGAACAAACGAATCCATAGCGTCCGCCTTTGGCTTAGAGAATCAACCCAGTAGGAACTTAGCTGTTCCGCAATGAGCTCCCAGCGGGGGCGGGCTTGGAGGGAATTACACCCGCCCCCGCTGCCAGTGCTCAGTTGACGGCTTGGAGGAAGCTGGTGTCGACGAAGCTGTCGTAGCTGGGCAGTGCCGAGGCGATCTCGCCCTGGGCGACGAAGAAGTCCATCTGGTCCTTCATCACCTGCTGGACGGTCCCGCCGAGCCAAGCCTCTGACAACTGCACGTCCTTCTCGGGGAACGAGAAGGCGTCCAACAGTGCGATCGTCGGCGCACGCTCCATGTCCGCAGCTCCCGCGATGGTGTCGATGAACGGGTCCCTGTCGTCGTTGTACGCCCGGTTGGCGTCCTCGGTCACCTGCAAGAAGCCGGTCAACAAGCTGGGATAGGTGTCGGCAAAGTCTCCGGTGGTGGAGATGATGTCGAATACGCGGATGCCGATGGCCTCCTGCTCGGAGCCGGTCATAACCAGGTTGCCGCCGTTGGCGACCATCTGGTTCACCGCGCCGCCGAACGCGCACGCCATGGCCACCTCGCCCGAGTCCAGCGCGGCCACCGCAGCCGGGCCGCCCTCAGACTGGATCAGCTCCACGGTGGCGGTATCCACGCCGAGGTACTCAAGCATCTTCAACAGCTTGAAGTGCGTCACGTTGCCCAAAGGCGTGTAGATGCTCTGGCCCGCCAGGGTCTCCGCCGCATTGTCCGCGGTGATCCCCAAGTCGGGGTTGGCCACGCAGTTGTCGGCATCGGCATAGCTCACCGCCACACCGATCAACAGAAGATCCGAACCGCCGGTCACGAAGTTGGCGAACGGCGTCAGCCCCTGCGAGTAGGAGATGTCAATGTCGCCGGCCTCCATAGCCTGGGCCATGTCGCCGCCCGAGGCGAACGGAATCCAGTTCACCGTCAAACCCAGCACATCGTCATAGGTCTGGCGGGCCTGGGCCACCTGGTTCGCCGTCGGCCACTCCAAGAAATACGCCACGTTCAACTCATCGGGCTTCGCCCGACCTTCGACGGCCTCCAGGAAGCTGGTGTCGACGAAGGAGTCGTAGCTGGGCAGCGCCGATTCAATCTCGCCTTGGGCGACGAAGAAGTCCATCTGGTCCTTCATCACCTGCTGCACCGTCCCGCCGAGCCATGCCCGCGAAAGCTGCACGTCCCTTTCGGGGAACGAGAAGGCGTCCAACAGTGCGATGGTCGGCGCACGCTCCATGCCCGCCGCTCCGGCGATGGTGTCAATGAACGGCTCCCGGTCGTCGTTGTAGGCCACGTTGGCGTCCTCGGTCACCTGCAAGAAGGCGGTGACGACGTCGGGATGCTCGGCGGCAAACGTGCCGGTGGTGGAGATGATGTCGAACACACGGATGCCGATGGCCTCCTGCTCGGAGCCGGTCATAACCAGGTTGCCGCCGTTGGCGACCATCTGGTTCACCGCGCCGCCGAACGCGCACGCCATGGCCACCTCGCCCGAGTCCAGCGCGGCCACCGCAGCCGGGCCGCCCTCAGACTGGATCAGCTCCACGGTGGCGGTATCCACGCCGAGGTACTCAAGCATCTTCAACAGCTTGAAGTGCGTCACGTTGCCCAAAGGCGTGTAGATGCTCTGGCCCGCCAGGGTCTCCGCCGCATTGTCCGCGGTGATCCCCAAGTCGGGGTTGGCCACGCAGTTGTCGGCATCGGCATAGCTCACCGCCACACCGATCAACAGAAGATCCGAACCGCCGGTCACGAAGTTGGCGAACGGCGTCAGCCCCTGCGAGTAGGAGATGTCAATGTCGCCGGCCTCCATAGCCTGGGCCATGTCGCCGCCCGAGGCGAACGGAATCCAGTTCACCGTCAAACCCAGCACATCGTCATAGGTCTGGCGGGCCTGGGCCACCTGGTTCGCCGTCGGCCACTCCAAGAAATACGCCACGTTCAACTCATCGAGCATCATCTCCTCGGGGGCGTCGGGAGCCTCGGGGGCGGTCGCCTCGTCGGGGGCAGCATCGTCGTCGTCATTGCCGCAGGCCGCAACAATCAACCCCATCACCATGAGTAATGCCAGTAGTCGCTTCATAATGGTTCCTCCATATCGATGGATGTTTATTGCCTCATTTCAAGGCCTTGAGCCAACCGCCCACGCGGTTGAACACCTGGTCGACCCGGCTCAGCAGGTCGTCGATCACTTCAGCGTCAGCCACCAGCGGCGGCGAGATCATCAGCATGGCGGCACCGCGGGAATCTGGTCGCACCAGCACCCGCGCCTCCCTCACGAACCGGTCCAGTGCCCCGCCCGGCAGCAGCGACGCGAACTCGGCCTCGGTCAGATCGGTACCGGAGTCCCGGTCCCGCATCAGCTCCACGGCGTAGAAGTAGCCCGTTCCTCTCACATCTTTCACGCAGGCGTGGGACGCCATCAGATCGCGCAGTCCGCCAGCCAGCCGGCTCTCGTTTCGCAGAACGTTGGCCATGACTTCCTCGTCGCGCAGCGCCGTCATGTTGGCGGCGGCGACGGCAGTGGAAACGGGATGGCCGCCGAATGTGGACCCGTGGACATACATGGCCAGGGAGGAGTCCCACACTCGCTCCAGCAGCGAGCCCCGCACCACGAGGCCGCCCAAGGGCACGTAGGCGCTGGTGACGCCTTTGGCAAAGGTGATCATGTCGGGCTCTGCGCCGAAGCGCTCGCTGCCGAACCAGTGTCCGAGACGACCGAACGAGTTGATCACTTCATCGGCGCACAACAGCACGCCATGGGCGTCACAGATACGGCGCAGCTCCCGCCAGTAGCCCTCTGGGGGCACCAGCGCGCCGCGGCCGTTCTGTACCGGCTCGGCGATCACCATGGCCACTGTTTCGGGGCCCTCGGCCACGATGGCCTCTTCGATGGCGGTCACGCAGGGCAGCTCAGCGGCAGATTGACCGGCCTCGAGGTGGCAGCCCAATGTGTTGGGCACGTGCCGCACCGGACCGGTGAGCAGGGGCAGATACGGGTCTCGCAGGTTGGGAATGCCAGCCAGCATGAGGGCACCGAGGGTGGTGCCGTGGTAGGCCCAGTTTCGAGCGATCACCTTGTGGCGCTGCTCGTCGCCATTGGCCAAGTGGTAGCAGCGGGCGAACTTGAGAGCCGACTCCACCGCCTCCGAACCCGAGTTCACGAAGAACACCCGGTCGAGTTCGTCGGGGGCGACCGCGGCAATCATCGAGGCTGCTTCCACCGACGACGGATGAGCGAAACCCCAGTTGGAGTAGAAAGCCAGCTTGTCCATCTGCTTGGCCGCCGCCGCGGTCAGGTCGCTGCGACCGTGACCGAGGTTGGTGCAGAACAGGCTGGAGAGACCATCGAGGTACTGGTTGCCGTCGGTGTCCCATACGTAGCAGCCCTCGCCGCGGTCGATCACCACCAGACCGTCCGCCATCCATGCGTCGCCCCGCGTGAAATGGGGAACGAGGTGACGTTGAGCCCGCTTGCGATCGTCAAGCATCTACCCCTCCCCCCTGGATGCCCTGGAGTTGCGTGAGTTAGACGCTATACAAATGAGTTAGACAGCGCAATAGATCTGGAAGAAGTTCTAATTGATCAGTTATGAGGTATGGCTTTACTCCATGAGGGCGCGGGCTTCGGCCACGATCTTGTCGGCGCTGGGCAACAGCACCTTCTCCAAGTCGGCGCTGAACGGCATGTGGGTGTGCGGCGTAGTCACCCGGGCTATGGGGGCCTGAAGGCTCCAGAATCCATGCTGGGCCACCACCGCCGAGATCTCCGACGCCACCGAACCCATCTCGTGGGCGGGGTCGGCAATGAGCAGCCGACCGGTCTTGGCCACCGACTCGAGGATGGTGTCGGTGTCCATCGGCACGATCGACCGCAGGTCGATCACCTCTACTGAAATCCCCTCGGAGACAAGCTGTTCGGCAGCAGCGAGGCCGAGTGTGATCGCCCCGGCCACCGTCACCACGGTCACGTCGGTGCCCTCGCGCCGCACGGCCGCCTGGCCGAGAGGCACGATCAGATCGTCGTCGGGGACCTCGCTGCTCTGACCCCAAAGGCTGCGGTCCTCGAAGGTGATAACCGGGTTGTCGTCGCGGATAGCCGCCTTGAGCATTCCCTTGGCGTCGTGAGGGGTGGCGGGGGCGATCAATTTGAGCCCGGGAATGGTCATCAGCGTGGCGTAGGGGCGGTCGGAGTGCTGGGCCGCATTCGAGACCCCGTACATCATTGGGGCTCGCAGCGTGATGGGCAGTCGGGCCTGGCCGCCGTAGGTGTAGGTGGATTTGGCGATGATGGAGACGATTTGGTCGAAGGCCACGTACATGAACGGAGCGATCAGCATGTGGACGATCGGCCGCATCCCGACCATGGCCGCGCCAGCACCGGCCCCGACAAAGCCCGCCTCGGAGATCGGCGTGTTGCGAACCCGTTCGGCGCCGAACTTCTCGACCATGCCGGTGCAATCGCCCATCATGTTCCAGGCCACATCCTCGCCCATGATGAAGACGCTCTCGTCGCGCTCCATTTCCTCGGTCATCGCTTCGGTAACCGCCTGGATGTAGCTCACGGTGCGCATGGTGAGTTCCTCCTGCGATCAGCCCGCGCTCGGGGCGGGGTCGGCGAACAAGTGGGTGAAGGCGGCCTCGGGCGGCGGCACCGGGCTCTGGCGGGCGAATTCGATGGCGGCAACGATTTCCTCGCCCACGGCGGCGTCGAGATCGTCGATTTGCTGCTCGTCGAAGCCCCGCTCAATGAGAACCTGGCGGAACAGCACCAGCGGATCGCGTTCGGTGCGCCAGTACTCCACCTCCTCGGCCGACCGGTAGTGCTCGGGCAGCCGGCCTATGGCGTGGTTCTCGAACCGATAGGTCTTGGTCTCCACCAGGCTCGGGCCGTCCCCACGGCGGGCCCGCTCCACGGCCTCGCTGACCGCCTCGAAAACGGCCAGCACGTCTTGGCCGTCGACGGTCACCCCGGGCATGTCGTAGCCGACTGCTCTAACCGAGATGTCCTCCACCGAGATCGCATCCTTGGCCGAGGTGAGCTCGCCGTAGCCGTTGTTCTCGCACACGTACACCACGGGGAGCTTCCAGATGGCGGCCAGGTTTAACGACTCGTGGAACGTGCCCTGATTCGATGCGCCGTCGCCGAAGAAGCACAGGCTCACGTTGTCGTCGCCCCGCATCTTGTAGGCCAACGCCGCGCCGGTGGCCACCGGGAGTCCGGAACCGACGATTGACGTCTCGCCAAGGCTTCCGATGCTGAAGTCTGACAGGTGCATCGACCCGCCCTTGCCCTGGTTCACGCCGGTCTCCTTGCCCATCAGCTCAGCCAGCAGCCGATCGAGCTGAGCGCCCTTGCCGATTGGATGCCCATGGGAGCGATGAGTCCCGACCATCGAGTCATCGATGCGCAGCGCCATGCACGACCCGACGATCGACGCCTCCTGGCCAGTAGAGGTGTGGAACGCGCCATATAACTCCCCGGCCAGCAGCAGCTCCTTGGTGGTGTCCTCGAATTTTCGGATACGGGACATCCGCCGATACATCTCCCGCAAGAGATCGTCATCGACTGTGATCATCGGCTCACCCTTCTCTGTGGAAACGCCCTGCCGATGGTATTCGGAACCGCGGATGATGATGGCTAGTCTCCACGACAACATGGCTACCGAGGTGCGGCTCCCCCAGTGGAGCATGGGAATGGAAGAGGGCCAAGTGGTCACATGGCACAAGCAGGTGGGCGATGTGGTGGCCGTAGACGAGCCCCTGGTCGAAATCGAGGCGGAGAAGACCACCGACGACGTGCTCGCCCCCGTAGCCGGGACCATCCTCGAGATCCTCGTCTCCGAAGGAGCAACAGTGCCGGTGCTCACGGTATTGGCGCTGATCGGCGAACCCGGCGAGGCGGTAGCCAGCCCAGCGCCGGACCGGCCCTCGGTGCAGATCACCCCGGTAGCCCGGCGCACGGCCAAGGAATTTGGCGTCGATCTCGGGGCAATCACCGGCACCGGCCCGGGCGGGCGCATCACCGAGTATGACGTGATCAGCCACGCCACCGACACCCCTGCCGATGCGGTGGGAGAGCGAGCTCCGAGCCCGACCACCACCGTGCCGCTGACCGGTATGCGGAGGATCATCGCCTCGCGGATGCACGAGAGCATCCAGTCGATGGCCCAGCTCACCCTGACCCGCCGAATCGACGCCACCGAGCTGATCGCTCTTCAGCAGGCATTGAAAGCCGATGGCGCTGACGTTTCGGTGACCGACTTGGTGCTCAAGGCGGTCACCGTCGCCCTGGCAGAACACCCGGCTCTCAACGCCACCCTCGAAGACGACGTGATCACCCAGCATGCCCGAATCGACCTCGGTGTGGCCGTGGCGCTCGACGACGGTCTCATCGTGCCGGCGGTGCGCGACGCCGCCGCCAAATCACTGACCGAACTCTCAGCTGAAGTGCGCGAACTAGCCGAGAGAGTGCGCGCCAAGACGGCCAAGCCCCCCGAGATCACCGGCAGCACGTTCACGGTCACAAATCTGGGGGCTTATGGCATCGACGGATTCACGCCGATCATCAACCCGCCCGAGGTGGCCATACTCGGGGTAGGGCAGGCCGTGGAGGTGCCGGTCCGCGACGGCGACGAGGTGGCCTGGCGCCAGATGATCACCTTCAGCCTCACCATCGACCACCGCGCCGTGGACGGAGCCCCCGGCGCTCAATTTCTCCAGTCCCTGGCAGAGATCATCGCCGATCCGACCGCACTCAACGACTGAGCGCCACTGGAATTCTCGGCGCGAGGTCCCCGGCACGGCATTCAATCGCTCGGAGACGTTCAATCACCAGGCCCAGTCGAATCCTGCACCCCATCCGCCGGATACATCAGCGCGTGGAACGAAGCAGGGTTTTGCGGATGGTGGTGGTATCCTAAGTGCCTCGCCGAAAATTTCGGTAGTCGAGTTCGCAGTCAGGGTTTCGTCTCTGGCCATGTGTCGAACATCCGACACTGCGTTGCTGCCACGCCAACCACTTCAGGCATCAGCAATTCCCTGAGTGCTCGCCACGCGCGGGCGAGGAGCCCAATGTCCACCACCTTCGCCCAGCTGGGCGTGCCTGACTCCCTTTGCCGCGCGCTTGAGCGCAACGGCATTCACAAGCCCTTCGAAATCCAGGCCGCCACCATCGCCGACGCGCTCGATGGCCAGGACATCTGTGGCCGAGCGCCTACAGGGTCGGGAAAGACGCTGGCCTTCGGCATCCCCCTAGTGGTCAACACCAGTCAAGCCAATCCCAAGAGGCCGCGGGCGCTGATATTGGCCCCGACCCGCGAGCTCGCCGATCAGATCGCAGTAGAGCTGCGAACTTTCGCCGCCCAGATTCGGGTGGGAGTGGTCTATGGCGGCGTCTCATACGGCAACCAAGTCAAGAGACTCAAACAGGGCGTCGACATCCTGGTCGCCTGCCCTGGGCGGCTCGAAGACCTGATCGGCCAAAACGCAGTGAACCTCTGTGAAGTGGATCAAGTGGTCATAGACGAAGCCGACCGTATGGCCGATATGGGATTCCTGCCCTCCGTTAGGCGCATTCTCGATCAAACCGCCGACCGTCCCCAGACTCTCCTGTTTTCGGCAACCCTCGATGGAGACGTGGCCAAGCTCACCCGCGACTACCAGCACAATCCGGCCACCCATGAGATTGGTGACACCAGACCAGACGTCACCGCGGTCGACCACCGGTTCCTTACAGTGGACAAAACCGAGCGGATTGGCGTCTGTGTGGATGTGATCACTGCCACAGGGTCGACGATCTTGTTCTGTCGCACCCGGCACGGGTCGGACCGTCTGGCCCGCCAGCTCACCCAACGCGGAATCAATGCTGCCGCGATACACGGGGGCCATGCCCAGAATCGGCGGACGCGCACCCTCCAGCAGTTCATCGACGGCCGGATTGAGGCCCTCGTTGCGACCGATGTTGCCGCTCGCGGCATCCATGTGGACGAAGTGGCGTCGGTGATCCACTTCGACCCGCCGGAAGACCACAAGGCATACCTGCACCGCTCGGGTCGCACAGCCCGCGCCGGCCAGAGCGGCCTGGTGGTGTCTCTGATCCAGTCTGATCAGGTAGGCAACACCAAGAGGATGCAGCGGCAACTCGGCCTGGAGCAGCCCATCACCAGCCCCAATCGCCTGAGCCTCGACACGGTTCGGACTAATCGCCCAAAGCAACAAGTCCCCGACGCTCCAAATCGCAACGGCCACAAACCAACGGGCCAGTCACGTAACCACCGCGGGCGATCCAACTCCAACAGCGACAACCGCAACGGCCACAAACCAACGGGCCAGTCACGTAACCACCGCGGGCGATCCAACTCCAACAGCGACAACCGCAACGGCCACAAACCAACGGGCCGGCGTCAGGACAAACGGAAACGGTCCAACACCAACTCCAACCGCAACGGCCACAGTCCGACGGGCCGGCGTCAGGACCGCCCACAGGGTCAAGACCGGAACAAGTCGAGCAGAACACGCGCGAAGTAGCGGTGCTTCACGCACCGTCATAACTGGGAGCAACTCCCCGCCTGGCGGCCAACGAACCGGTTGGGCGACCGAGATCAATGGGTTCAACACGGCTCCGAAAGTCACGGTGGAATAGGAGTGAAGCGCCGGTAGCGTGGGGGCAGTGGCCGAGAACGCCGTCGGGCGGCTGGAGCATGACGACGGTGGGATCGTCGGTGGACCCCTTATCGAGACTGGGCCCAAGGGACGCGGCCTCGGCGCGGCCCGAGCCTTGCTGGTGGGAATGCTCTTCATTCAGGTGGGCGGCGGCCTCCAGGGAGTGCTGCTTGGCGTGCGAACCGAGTCGGAGGGGTTCGGCCTCGCGGTCAGCGGCATCGTCATGGCCAGCTTCTATTTGGGGTTCATGATCGGGACGCGACTGGCCGAGCATTTTCTCGCCGCGGTGGGCCACATCCGGGTGTTCGCCGCCTTAGCTTCGGTGGCCTCCGCGGTCTCCATTCTCCATCTGCTATGGATCAACCCCGCCGCTTGGGCACTGCTGAGGATGCTGTTCGGTCTGTGCATCGCCGGAGTCTTGGTGGTGGTGGAGTCGTGGCTCAACGACATGGCCACCAACGCCACCCGGGGACGCCTGCTGTCGATGTACATGGTTTCGTCGATGGGCGGGCTCACGCTCGGCCAATTGCTGCTCAACGGAGGCGACCCTTTCAGTTTCGAGCTGTTCGTAATCTCTTCGGTGCTCATCTCCGCCGCGTTGGTTCCCATCACGCTGTCGGCCACCAGCGCTCCTCCGCTGACCGTGCCCGAGCCGCTGTCGCTGCGCCAGCTCATCTCCCTGGCGCCCACTGGAGTGGTCACCGCCTTCTGCTCCGGCATCAGCCACGGGGCGCTGTTGGGGG
Source organism: bacterium (assembly GCA_026708015.1). Taxonomy (NCBI): domain Bacteria; species bacterium. The sequence continues at coordinate 118,012 of JAPOVT010000046.1, read as the reverse complement.
TGGGCGCGGTGTACGCCGCCTACGAGGGCCTGCCCACCAGCCGGATCGCGCTGTTCCTGGTATCGGCCACCGCTGGGGCCATCGCCTTCCAATGGCCCGTGGGGTCGCTGTCCGATCGGGTGTCGCGTCGGGCAGTGATCTTCGCGGCCGCCGCCGTGGCCGCGGCCATCGCCGGAATCCTGCCTTTGGTCGAGCCGGGATCGGCGCTGTCGCTGGTGCTCGTTTTCTGCTTCGGGGGCGCCACCTTCCCGCTTTATTCGCTGGCCATTGCCCTGACTGGCGACTGGGTGCCGTCGTCGCAGTTGAACGGAGCCAGCGCCGCGCTGGTGCGAACAGCCGGGGTGGGGTCGATTATCGGACCGGTTGCCGGCGGGGTGGTCATGAGTTTGACCGCCCCCTGGGCCTTCTTTCTGGTGCTGGTCGGGGCCCATGCCGTGGTGGTGGCCTACACCGGGTGGCGGATCGTAGCCCGAGAAGGCGTCCCGGTTGACGAGCAGGGCGAGTTCGTGCCGTGGTCTACGCGGGCGTCGGCCATGGCCGTGAACCTTTTGCGTCGCCCGCCGCGGTCCTTTTCGCGAAACGGCGGATCTGGTCCCGGCAAGGCTACCTGACCATTTTATAGCCAGTTTCAAATAATTTCTCTATATTACATGTATGCCCACCATGGGAATGGATGCCGAGGCGGCCTTTGGACTGGCCATCGACTACCAGGCCGCGGCTGATGAAATCGACAGGCGGCGCCAACGGTGGGCCGCAGTACTGCCCGAGGTGGAGTATTGGCTGGGGAGTGAGCAGTACCCCGTAGACCTGTCGCTAGGCGGGATCGCCCAGCAGCTTCGGATCGACTCAGGGGACATCTCCCAACGAGCCCAAATGATCCTGCTCGGCCCCGAGGGGCTGAACCTGGCCCTGTGGGCCATCGAGATTCTGCGCAACACCCCCGAGGCGTGGGGCGGCGACCACATCGTGTCGCGGGGCGACCTGGAGGGCTTCGTCACCCGCACCGACGAGTTGGGCGAGGCGTCCCGGATCCTGCTCACCAACCCCAGCCTGTTCACCATGGTGGACACGGCCCGCAACAACCGCGACTACTTTTCCGACCCCACCGAAGGGTTCCAGGCCAGCGGCGGAGACGGGCGCATCAGCCTCGACGACCTCGACGCCTTCGAGGCCAAGATGTCGGCCTACACCACCTTGCTGCCTTATCTGGCAGCCATCGACACCGCGGCCCAGGGCGACCCCACCAAGGCTGATCGGTTTCTGTCCAAGGCCGACTTCGAGGCCATCGCCGCTGATGAGAGCTTGCCGCCTGCGGTGCGGGAGGCGGCCGCTGCGGTGATCGCCCACGGGGCCTACCACCGCAAGGATGGCTTTGGCTGGGACGACGTGGGGTTCTGGGCCATGGAGGCTGCCGGGGTGCTGCCGGTGGTGGGCGAGATCGTGGACACCACCCGAGCGCTGTACGCACTGAGCCAGGGCGACTGGCGCTCGGCGCTGATGTTCGCCGGGAGGGTGGCCATGCCCCTGGGAACGGGCAAAACGCTGAGTGCGGCCCGAGCCCTGGTAGAGATGGGCCGCCGTCGAGCGTTCAAAGAGATGCAGTACTACACCGTCACTCAGTCGGCGGAGAAGGCCAAGAAAAAGGTGGCCAAGACCGTGCGCAAGAGGGCCACCAACAAAGCCAAGGAGACATACCAAGATTGGCGGGAAGACGCGCCGGCCGGTTTCGAGTACCGGCCACCTGTGTCTCGCCCGTAGTCTTGGGGCATGGTCTCGGAGTTGTTCGACGCCGAAGCGTGGAAGCCAGTAGAGGGGTTCGACCTGACCGACGTGACCTATCACCGGGCCGTGAACCAGGCCACGGTGAGGATCGCTTTTGACCGCCCCGAGGTGCGCAACGCCTTTCGCCCCCACACGGTGGACGAACTGCATCGCACACTGGACCACGCCCGTATGACCCCCGATGTGGGCACCGTGCTGCTCACCGGCAACGGGCCCTCGCCGGTCGATGGCGGTTGGGCTTTCAGCTCGGGGGGCGACCAGCGGATCCGGGGCGCCGACGGCTACCAGTACGCCAGCGGCGAGACTGCCGACACGGTGGACGACGCCCGCACCGGACGTCTGCACATATTGGAAGTGCAGCGCCTCATCCGGTTCATGCCCAAGGTGGTGATCGCCGTGGTGCCGGGGTGGGCGGCCGGCGGCGGTCACAGCCTGCATGTGGTGAGCGACATGACCCTGGCGTCGGTCGAGCACGCCATGTTCAAGCAGACCGACGCCGACGTGGCCAGCTTCGACGGAGGATTCGGCTCGGCTTATTTGGCCCGCCAGGTGGGCCAGAAGCGGGCCCGAGAGGTGTTCTTCGTGGGCAAGGCCTACACCGCGGCCGAGGCCTACGAGATGGGCATGGTCAACGCGGTGGTGCCCCATGCCGAGCTGGAGCAGACGGCGTTGGAATGGGCCGCGGCGGTGAACGCCAAGAGCCCCACCGCCCAGCGCATGCTCAAGTTCGCCTTCAACCTCATCGACGACGGGCTGGTGGGCCAGCAGGTGTTTGCCGGGGAGGCCACCCGGCTGGCCTACGGCACCGACGAGGCCGCCGAGGGCCGGGACTCGTTCCTCGAGAAGCGCGACGCCGATTTCTCGAAGTTCCCGTACCACTTCTAGTCCTGTTCCAATCTGGCTCTGGTTAGGGTGCGGCCATGGTCAACCTCGGTCGCATCGGCCACCCCGACGAACTGGTCGGCGCCGCTCTCCTCTTGGCCTCTGACGCCGGCAGCTACATCACCGGCCAATGCATCATCGTCGACGGCGGCTTCGTGCCTGCGAGGTAGTCGTACGTCGGCAGAGTGACAGCTAAGCATCAAAAATTATGATGCTATGCTGTCAAAATAAGGACAACAGTGACGCTTGACTCTGATACCGAGCAAATCGTGCGCCAACGAATGAAAGACCGTCGGGTTTCGTTCAAGCAGGCGCTCAACGACCTCGTCAGGGAGGGTAGGGACAGCATCAGAGGGCCACAAGAGTTTCGAACTTCGACGGCGGCGATGGGCCAGCCCACGGTCAATCTCGACAAAGCACTTCACCTAGCCGGCGAGCTTGAGGACGACGAACTGGTGCGAAGAATGCAGACCAGATCGTGAAGCTGATTGACGCCAACGTCCTGCTCTATGCCGTAAACGAGGACGCGCCTCGCCATCACGAGGCACGTTCCTGGCTGGATGGGGCACTCTCCGGTGGGGCAACAGTGGCGTTTTCCTGGATTGTGCTGCTGGCCTTCGTGCGACTGTCAACCAAGGCGAATCTCTTCTCATCACCACTATCTGTGGCCAGAGCGCTAGATCAGGTAGAGGCCTGGCTGTCTCAACCGGCCGCGGTTGTGGTTGAACCCACTGCTCGCCATCTCGGTCTGGTCCGCGATCTCGTGGCTCCATTTGGTGCGGGAGGCAATCTCATCAACGATGCCCACCTCGCCGCACTAGCCATCGAGCACCACTCTCAAATCGTGTCCTACGACCACGACTTCTCCCGCTTTCCCGATGTGCGCTGGGAGACGCCGGCCTGAGCGGGGGGCAGCTAGCACCCCTTGAACTTCGTGGTTCGACGCTCGATGAACGATCGCACGCCATCGTCAGCGTGTAGCCATTGTATTTCTCGGGTCGGTCCAGACCGATCAGGAAGAGATGGTCGCGCACCTCAGTCGTGATCGACTACTGTCACATCAGTCCCGAGGGTGCCGCCTTTCCCAATGAGCTGTATGTCAGCGCCGGCAAGTTCCACGGAGCCGCCAACTACAACCTGCAATTCCCGGTCGAGCGGGCGTGGGGCTTAGGCGACTTTGAAGGTGGACACCACCATGACCCGCAACACCGGCCCCGAGGCCATGGGCCGCACGTCCGACATCGGCCACCCCGACGAGCTCGTCGGCACCGCCCTCCTCCTAGCCTCCGACTCCGGCAGCTACATCACCGGCCAATGCATCATCGTCGACGGCGGCTTCGTCCCCGCGAGGTGAGGGTTAGGCGACGTTGAAGAGGGTGGCGGCGTTGTCGCGCATGATTTGGCGCTGTTCGGAGGCGGGGCGGTTGGCGATGAGGTTGATGAATGAGTTGGGGTCGGCGATGCCTTCGGGGTGGGGGTGGTCGGAGCCGAACAGCACTTGGGAGGGGCCGATGCGGTCAGCCAGGGCTTCGACGTCGTCTTCGGGGTAGGGGGACACGAAGCAGCACTGCTTGAAGATCTCGCTCATGCGCCCAGCGGGGCGGCCGGCGGGCCAGGGGCCGAAGCGGGCCATGCCCTTCTTCTTGTCCATCAAGGTGAGCAGGTAGTGGACCCAGTCGGAGCCGTTCTCGATGCTCAAGAAGTTGAGGTCGGGGAAACGGGCGTGCATGTTGCCGTACAGCAGCGCCCCGAACGTCTCCATGATGGGGCGGTCGCCGTGGAGGAAGGCCCACTGGAAGGCCGACATCTCCCGCACGTTGGCCGCCGGGTCGTCGCCCATGCGCACGGCCAAATCCCCGTAGCGCAGATCGGAGATGTGGAACGCCATCGGGATCTGAGCCTCGTTGAGGCGGGCCCAGAACGGGTCATAGTAGGGGTCGGCGATCGAGCGGCCCTCGCCACCCCACGGACAGGGCCGCAAGTGCACGATGCGGGCCCCGGCCTCCAACACCCGGTCGAGCTCTTCGATGGCCTGCTCTCGCTCCAGCAGCGATAGCAGCGGCGGGGTGAACAGCCGATCTTGGTGGACGTAACCCCAATCGTCCTCCAGCCACCGGTTGAAGGCCCGCAGGTTAGCGTAGGTCTGCTCAATGTCGTCGACCATGTACTCCTCCACCGACACTCCGAAAGTGGGGAGCAGGATGGCCCACTCCACGCCCTGGGAATCGAGCAGGTCGAGGCGGGCGTCGGGCTGCTTGTAGGCGGGGAGCATGTTCTCGGCGGTGTAGGCGTCGCCCCAGCTCAGGTCGGGGTTGTCGCGCTTGGCCTTGAACATCTCGTACATGGAGCCCGGCGCGTTGGTCTTGTCGAACTTCACGTGCATGAAGTTGTAGGGCCGGTCGCCCACTTTGACTTCCCACTCCCCGTCGGCCTGCTGAGCTGCCGTGATGGCTATGTCGCGGTAGCGGGACTCGATGTGGCGGCTGAAGCAGTCGGGGGCCTCGTAGTAGTGATTGTCGGAGTCGAACGTGCGGTAGCCGAGAGCGGCCATGGAGTTCAGCTTACGGCCAGTACAAGCAGGTCGATGGTTAGTGCGACGGCGAAGTGGAGGGCGGCGCCCAAGTACACCGAGCCGGTGCGGAGGCTGAGAAAGCCGAGGACGGTGCCGGCCACGATGGAACCGAGGGCCTCGGCTAAGGGCTTCGTGAGGTGGATCATCACGTAGGGGATGAGGGCGATGAACACGGCCATGGCCCCAAAGCGACGGGCCAGGCCGTGGACCAGCACGCCGCGGAAAAAGAACTCCAGGGCCAAGAACTGTCCGGCGTAAACCGCCTGCCAGATGTAGAAGCGGGGCCAGAAGCTGATGCCGGGGGACGGCTCGTAGAACGGGTAGGTGTCCTGGAATTCGCCGTTGAAGCTGGCCGCCACCACGAACGGCAGAAGAAGAAGATAGAGGCCCAGGTAGAGGGGGGCGTGGCGGCGGAGCTCGGGGCCGGCCTTCAGGCCGAGATCGCGCAGGCGGGTGCGCAGCACGTAACGGGCCACCAGCACGGCGGGCACCACGTAGACCACCCAGCGGAACAGCCCCCAGTACATGCGGCGGTTGAACCCGGCGTGTTCGGATTGGCCCAAGGCCCGTTCGAAGCGGTTGGACAATCCGTCGAGCGCCACGCCGTCAAGGGTGGTGGTGAGCCAGTCGGTAGTGGACGACAGTCCGCCGTAGCGGATGGCGATGACGGTGCCGATGGCCAGCAGGATCAGCACCACTGCGTTGCGGTCGAGTTCCCCCGGCGCCGGAGCCGCGGCCCGAATCCGACCGCCGATCCCGCTCATCGGCCAGGACTCAATGGGCCGAGGGTCACGGGGTGAGGTACCACCCGCCGGAGATGTTGATCACCTGGCCGGCGATGTGGGCCGACTCGTCGCTGCACAAAAAGGCGATGGTGTTGGACACGTCCTCGGGCTCGCCGTGGCGGCGCAGCGGCGTCTCTTCCTTGAACGACTCGTAGTGCTCGGCCTGGGCGTCCACCCACTTGGAGCGGATCAGGCCGGGGGCCACCGCGTTGGCCCGGATGTTGTAGGGACCGCCCTCGATGGCGACTCCTCGGGTGACGTCGTTGAGGGCGGCCTTGGCCGCAGCGTACGGCCCTTCCCGGCCGTTGCCTCCCAAATAGGCGGCTACCGAAGACACGTTCACGATGCGTCCCCACTGGCGGTCCCGCATCGCCCCGATGGTCCGCCAGATCAGCCACCAACAGGCGGTCAGATCCACGCCGATGACCCAGTCCCAATCCTCGGGCTTGTAGTCGAAGATGCTCCCCTGCACGTTGACCGCTGCGCTGTTCACCAAGATGTCCACCGACCCCATCTCGGCGTACACCCGGTCCATGGTCTTGGCCATGTGCTCCCGGTCGCCGATATCGGCCACCGCCGCCATCACCGGCACGTCGTAGGCCTCCCGCAGGGCCTCAGCGGTCTCATGGGTGCGGCGCTCATGGTTGTCCAGCACCACGATCCCGGCCCCATACGAGGCCAGCGTCCGGCAGGTGGTCGACCCGATGGCCGCCCCCGCCGCCCCCGTGACCAGCGCCACCCGACCGGCAAACTCATTCTCCGCAGGCATAGGGCGATGGTAGCTATCCGGCGAGGGCGCGGTTGCGGGCGTGGCGTTTGGTGGTGGCGACGGCGGTCATGGCCTCGGCGAAGCGGGTGACAGTGGGAAAGTTGGCATCGAGGCAGATCTGCTGTATGCGGGCGGCGGTATCGGGTGGGGCGCAATCGATGTTGCGGAGCACCAGGCACATCCGGGAGCTAGGCCAGCCTCGGGCGGCGGTGGTCTCGATGATGGGGAAAAGGCGCTCAATGCCGTCGCCGGCGTAGCTGTAGAAGGCCTGGACGTTGGTGTGGATCACCACGTCGGGATAGGGCTGAACCTCCAGGATGGGGTCGAGGGCCTGAACCAGCACGTCGGGCTTCGAGACCGGGCCGAAGCCGATCTCGATGGGGTTGCGGACGCTGGCCCCCACGCCGTAGCCCAAATCACGGAGCGCCCGCTGGCCCTGGTCGCTGACAGTGGTGGTGACCAAACCGGCCCTATCGGCGGCGTCGGTGCCCAGTACCGAGGCACCCCCGCCCACTCCCAGCACCAGGGTGTCGAGATCGCCGCCGATGTCGGCATCGGCCCAGCGCTGGAGGTAGGCGATGGACGACAGCAGGTCCTCGATGGTGCCTACGACGCTGACGCCGGTTGATGCGCTGATGGCTTCCCATATCCGGTCGTCGGCCACCAGCGCTCCGGTGTGGGATATAGCCGCTCCCCGGCCCTGCATTGTGCGACCCCCCACCAGGATCACCACTGGTTTGTGGCCTTTGGCCTTGTGGAGGGCGTCGTAGAGGCGGCGGCCGTCGCGGGGATCCTCCAGGTACATGCCGATGATCCCGGTGTCGGGGTCGTCCACCAGCCACTCCAGCAGTTCGCCGGGGGTGACGTCGATGCAGTTGCCGACGGTACACAGCTTGGACAGGCGGATTCCTCGGATGGCCCCGCCCTTGACCATGTCGCCGGCCAGACCTCCGCTCTGGGAGATCATGGACACCCGGCCAACCTCGGTGGGGGCGTTGCGCAAGAACGTCTGTCGACCGGCCGGGGCGTAGGCCCCCAGGCAGTTGGGGCCGAGCACCCGCACTCCCGACTCTCGGGCGACCTCGCCCAGCTCGTCTTCCAAGGCGGCCCCTTCGGCGCTGGCCTCCCGAAAACCACCGCTGATCACGTGGATGAATTTGGCCTTGCCCGCCGCTCCCCTCACAAGATCGGCGCACGCCGCCGCCGGCACCGCGCCCACCACATAGTCAACGTCCACGTCAATCTCGGCCACCGAGGCCACTGCGGGCACGCCGTCGATCTCGGTCGCCTTGGGGTGGACCGCCCACAGCGTGCCCGGCCCCCAGCCCAGCTCCTGGTAGGCGGTCAGGAAGGTGTTTCCGAATCCGGGACGACTGGTGGAGGCCCCGGCCACCGCGATACCCCGGGGGGCGAACAGCGGCCCGAAGTCGGCGAGAGGCGGCTCGGTGCGATCATCGGCGGGGGCATTCCTCACCACTAGCCGGGCATCCACCGCGATCGCGCCGTTCGGGGTGGCAATCACTGGGTTGCACTCCAGCTCGGCCAGATGGCCGCCGAGGTGTACCGCCAGCCCCTCGGGGCCAGCCACGGCCAACAACAGCTCGATGAGCGAGTCAACGTCCACGGGAGGCTGGCCCCGGAAGCCGCCCAACAGCTCGGCCCCCTTGAATCCGGTCACCATGGCCTCGGCGTCAGCTCGGGAGATGGGGGCCAGCCGCAGCACCACCTCGTCGAGCACTTCGGTGAGGGTGCCCCCCAATCCGAGAGCGGCCACCGGGCCGAACGGGGGCCGGTCCACCACCCCAACCAGCAGCTCCACCCCGGCATTGGCCTGCTCTTCCACCAAGAACCCGTCGATGTGCCCACCGGCCTCGGCCACCGCCACCGCCATCTGGGCGGCCTCGTGGTTCAGCTCGTAGGCCGCCACACCCATCCGCACCGCGCCCACATTGCTCTTGTGAACCACGCTGCCGCCGAAGCCCTTCAGCACCAGTGGCCCGCCCAGCCCGTAAGCCGCCACCATGTCGGCCAGCTGCGAGGGGTTGGCTACTACATCGTCGTAGGCCGCCACCACGCCCTTGGGCACTACTACCCCGGCATCAGCCAGCAGGGCCTTGACTTCGGGCTCGGGGACGGTCACATCATCCCAGGCGGGTGAACACCCGTCGAGCGGTGTCGCCGAGCAGGTTGGCCCGGGCCCCATCCCCCAGGTCCAACTCGTGGAGTTGGTCCAGACAATGTCGGTGGCCAGCAGCAGGGAATCCGGTGCCCCACAGACACTTGCGCCGCCCGGCGCCATTGGTGAACGCCACCAGCTCGTCCGACCAGTGCCGAGGTGGGTACACCGAGGTGCCCAGGTACACGTTGGGGAACTTGAGGGCCATGGCGATGCACTCGGCCACCCACGGCCAGCCGGTGTGCGACAGCACAAACCGCACTTGGGGGAAGTAGAGAGCGGGCCGATCGATGCCGATGGGCACCCCGCACTCGCTGGGCATCAGCCCGCCAGACGTGCCGGCCTGCATCACGAAGGGCACGTCGTGGGTGGCGCTCAGGGCGTAGTAGGGGTAGTAGTCGGCGTGGTCGAAGCGGCGATCGAAGCTGTGGGTGTGGGTGTGCAGGCCCACGCACCATGGCTGGGCCAACATGGCGGCAGCCTCATCCACCCCGGCCATACCGGTGCGCGGGTCGATGGACCAGTGGCCGAAGAACCGGCCCGGGTAATCGGCGGCCAACTGGTCCAGATCCTCGGGCTGGGCGGCCACCAGCTCGAAGTCGGTGACCTCAGGATGGGCGGGCCGATGGGCCACGGTCAAAATCAGCGCGGCGATGCCCAGCTCGTCCATGCGAGCCACCATGGTCTCGGCGTCGCAGAAGGAGTCGTTGCCGTCGGTGCGGAACTTCACCGCGATGCCGGTGGCCCCCACCGCAGCGTTCCAGATTTCGGCCTGCTCGGGGAAGAACCGGTTGCACCAGTAGTCGATGGCGCCGCTGGCCGGGGCAGCGGCACTCATGGCCGCTCGTCCTTGAAACGCACCAGCTTGGCCGCACCGGTGGCCATGCCGGTGAGGTCGTCCAGCTCGCCGGGGCGCACCACCTCGGCGGTCATCCTCACGCTCATGACCTCCTTGATCCGGGCTTCAACCCGCTCGGCCACCGCGCCGAACTCATCAGGCGAGGCGTCGCTGGCCACCATCACGATCATCTCGTCGCGGTTGCCAGCCCGAACCGCCCGGCAGAAGAAGTCCTCGGTCACCCCCGGCACATCGCTGATCACATCGCTGATGGCCTCGGGCCACACGTTCACCCCCCGCAGCTTCACCATGTTGTCGCCCCGCCCGGCGAACGGCCCCATGCGCCGCAGCCACGAGCCGCACTCGCACTGGCCCGGCGGATACAAGAACGACAGGTCCATGATGTTGTAACGGAACTGGGGTGAACCGGTCTTGTAGATCTCGGTGATCACCAGCGCCCCCTGGGTGCCGTCAGGCACTTGCTCACCGGTCTCCACGTCCACAACCTGCACCACGAAGCAGTCCTCAAAGATGTGGAGTTGGCCGTTGCGCAGCGGGCATTCGATGGCCACGTTCTGCACCTCGTGGAACCCGTAGGGCTGGGCCGGGGTCACCCCCCACACCTCTTTGACCCGCTCGGCGTCGCCGATGTGGCCGCCGGGCAAGGCCCGGATGTTGAAGTCGGCCTTGGGGTCAAGGCCCATCTCCACCGCGGTCTCGGCCATCTTCAGCATGTAGTCGCCGGTGGTCAAAATGGCGGCCGCCCCGTACTCGTGGGCCAGCTCCACCTGCTTGCGGGTGGAGGTCACATTGCCGGTCCCGGTGGTCAGAACCACGCAGTTGAGCCAGCGGTAGAGCGCCTCGTCGAAGGCGTGGGCGCCGTTATGGGTGGAGTAGGCCCAGGCGTTGATAACCACGTCTCCGGGGCGGATCCCCTCGGCGTACAGGGCTCGGGCCATGGTGATGGCCCCCACCTCCCGGTCCCAGGCGGTGTAGAGGGTGGGCCGGGACCGCCCGGTGGTCCCGCCCGACACATACAGCCGCATGGGCTCGTTGCGGGCGTCTTCCAAACCAATGCTCTGGTAATCGCCCAGCGGGGGGTTCTCGTTGATGGAGGCCCGGATGTCGTCCACGGTGTAGGCCGGGGCCTTCCAAAGGTCGTCGACGGTGTGGAGCTGGTCGGGGTGGAAGCCGGCCGCCTCCCAGCGCTTGCGGAAGAACGGCACCTGCCAGGCCCGCTGAGCCCGGTCTTGGAGGCGCAGGAGTTGCTTGCGAGCAATGGTGTCGGGGTCTTCGAAGAAGGTGGTCTCGAAGTACTCCGGCGGCGGCGGGAACAGGCGCTCGATGGCGTCGTAGTCCAGCTCGTGCGGGCGGCGCATCCCTGTGCTCATTGAACAGCCACGGTACCCGCGCCGGGCCAAGCGGTTACAGACGGCGAACCCCGCCGCTGCACGAAACCCCAGTCGGGAACTAGCGTTTTGGCCGTGAAAGTCATCTCGGCCGATTGCCACATAAACGAGCCGCCCCACGTGTTCGAGCGGGTGCCCGAGGAGTACAAGGACCGCATCCCTCGCATGATGCCCACGCCCGACGGGGGCGACGGCTGGTCGTTCGACGGCGGGCCGCCCAAGCGCAGCTTCGGCATCGAGGCCATGGCCGGGGTGGCCAAGGAGGACTACAAGCTCTCGGGCATGAAGTTCGAGGAGATCATGCCGGGCAACTACGACGGCACCGCCCACTGCGCCGACATGGACATCGACGGCGTGTGGGGGTCGGTGGTGTACCCGGCCAACTCCATCTTCACCTACCTGGAGCCCGACCGGGGCCTGGCGGTGGCCTGCATGCGCAGCTACAACGACTGGGTGCTGGACGAGTTCCAGGGGGCGGCGCCCGACCGGCTGCGGGGCCTGCCCATGCTGCCCACCGAGGACGGCATGGAGACCACCCTGGCCGAGGTCGACCGGGTGCTGGCGAAGGGAGCCAAGGGGCTGTTCATCCCCGGCATACCCACCCGGCCCTACAACGACTCGTACTACGAGCCGCTGTGGAAGGCGTGCTCGGAGCTGGACGTGCCGGTCACCTTCCACCGCACCTTCGGGGGCAAGCCGCCCGATAGCGACTGGGACGAACTGGTGGAGCAGAACGTGTCGGTCCCCGGCATCGTCAACCGGTTCTTCAGCGCGGTGCGCCCGCTCACCTACATGATCTTCGCCGGCATCTTCGACCGCCACCCCAACCTCAAAGTGGTGGCCGCCGAGGTGAACTACGGCTGGGTGCCGTTCTGGTACCAGACCATGGACGACGAGTACAGCACCCAATCGGCCTGGTCCGACTCGCCCATGGAGCGCGATCCCAGCAGCTACCTGGGCACCAACGTGTTCGTCACCGGCCTCGACGACCACAACGGCCACATGCAGATGGCCGGCGGCAACCAGACCCTGGTGAATATGTCCATGTGGTCGTCTGACTACCCCCACTCGGTGACCCTGTGGCCCGACAGCCGCAAGATCATCGCCGAGCTGGTGCACGACATGACCGAGACCGACACCGAAAAAGTCCTCTACGCCAACGCCGCCCGCGTCTACAAGTACAACTGACCCGCAGGGTTGCCAGCGCTAACCAACCCTCTTGTAAAAGCAATCGCGCGCTCAGCGAACCTAGCCATATTGTGAAATGAGCCATTCAGAGAACACAGAAGGACAAATCGATGCCGCTCGGATATGTGATGAAAGTGTCGGCCAACGGACAGGTCTCCATCCCTGCTGAAGTCCGAGCCCGGTGGAAGGCTGGGCAATGGATCACAGAACGGATAGTGATCGCCGATATGGGCGACTACATCGCGATGCAGCCGATGTCAGACGACCCATTCAGGGATCTAATGGGCAGGTATCCCGGCAAGGGGCCTTCAACCGATGAAATGCGTCGTATGGACCCAGAAGAGGACGCCCGCTACGAAGAGGTTCGCGAAGCGGCCCGTGAACCCCGAACGTGATCGTCCTTGATGCCTATCTCGTAATCGGCTTGTTGCGCGACGAGCCGGTAGCCGATGAGACGAGACAACTGTTGGAATCGCTATTGCCAGCGTGGCTGACGCCGCTGGGGATGTCCGAGGTGGTCGACCGCCGGGTCCGACTCGATGAGGTCGATCCAGAGGCAGTCTTCGTGAACCTCGTGCAGTTCGGCTTGGCCAATCCGATGCCTCTGGATTCGCAAACAGCCGCCCGAGCCGGTGCTCTCCGCGCTCGCTATTGCCACCGGAAAACCCGATCGGTCAGCCTTGCCGACACTGTTGGCCATCCGACCTGCTGCGAATTGGTCGGCACCGTTGGCAGGACCATGCAGTCTTCGTTGTCCGTCGGTCAGGTGCCCCCACATGGGTCGCATCATTTTCTGTGAGCGCAAATGGGCCTGTATTTTGTGCGTTTCGTGTTTGGAGGTCTGTCGTGAGGCGCAGTCCTGTGAGTTCCAGCAATCTCGTGTCTGTTGGCTACGACGCTGACAGCGCGATTCTCGAGATTGAGTTCGGCGGGGGAAGGGTGTACCAGTACGCCGAAGTCCCTCAGGAGGCCTACAGGGCTCTCGTGAATACCGATTCGATCGGCTCGCATTTTCACCGCCACATTCGGAACAAGTACCCGACCACCGAGATTCTGTAGGGCGTTATGCGGATACGGCATCTCCGAGTCAAGAACTTCCGGTCGATCCTCGATGCTGAGTTGTCTGTTGGAGACCTTACGGCTTTAGTGGGCAGAAACGGGACCGGGAAGTCCGCATTTCTCGGCGCCTTGGAATTGTTCTACGAACGCGCTGCGCCGCTGACCGAGGCGGACTTTCATGGTGAGGACGCCGACCAAGACATCGAGATAGAGATCTCATATGGCGACCTCAATTCCGCGGAGCGAGACAAGTTCGCCCCATATCTTGAGGGTGACATGCTCACGGTGGTCGGCGTGTTCTCCCTCATTTCGGGGAAGAAGTCTGCGTCATTTTTCGGAGCCAGTCTCCAACATGCGGCCTTCGCGAGTATCCGGAGGATTGACGGTAAGCGCGACCGGATAGCAGAGTACGACCGGCTCCGACAAGAATCTGGCTACGCGACGCTTCCATCCGTGAGATCTGCTGACGCGGCCGAATCCGCGATGAAGGATTGGGAGTTCAAACATCCTGAAGAATGCGAGCGGATTCGCGATGACGGGCAATTCTTCGGCTGGCCCAACGTCGGAACCGGGCGCCTCCGCCCGCATACACAGTTCATACGAATACCCGCTGTCCGCGACGCCGGAGAGGACGCGGCCGACCAACGCGGCTCCCCCATCACCGAGATCATGAACCTTGTTGTCCGCAGTGCCTTGACAGCCCACCCGAAACTGAACGACCTAAAAGAACGCACCAAGATCGAATTCACCGAAATCATGGATGGAGACGCCTGGCCGAAACTTGAAGCCCTCCAAGGTGAGCTGACTGATGCCCTTCGGTCTTTCGTACCGGAATCGGCCGTCGATCTGCGATGGGAACAGATGCAGGAACTCAGCATTCCCGATCCACAGGCGAATGTTCGGCTCAAAGAGGACGGATATCTGTCCACAGTCACTCGAACCGGGCACGGGCTTCAACGCGCGTTCATCGTGACCCTGTTGCAACATCTCGCCTCAGTTCGACAATCGAATGGCGCTACCGCCACTGCTACGGACGCTGAGACGGACACAGATCCTGAATCAGAGCAACCAGAAGCGCCAGTGCAGCCCCATGTCCTTTTGGCCATCGAAGAGCCGGAGCTCTATCAGCATCCCAGCCGTCAGCGCCACATCGCCTCGGTCTTGATGCGGCTCACGCAGCCTGTGAATTCTGAGACACCGGCAGACACGCAGGTCATCTACACCACCCATTCACCACTATTCGTCGGCCTGGACCGATTCGACGACGTCCGAATCCTGCGAAAGAGACAATCCATCGCAGAGGGACCTAGGGCGACCGTTGTGCAGGCCACCACATTAGACGCGGTCGCAAAGCACTTTCAGGAGGCAACCAACAGCCAAGCCGACTTCTCCGCCGAGTCTCTTCGAGCCCGTCTGCAAGCGATCATGACCCCGATGGTCAATGAAGGCTTCTTCGCTGACGCCGCTGTGCTGGTTGAAGGCGACACTGACCGAGCAGCCATCACAGGAGCCGCCCGCATCATGGACATCGACCTGGACGCTGAGGGGATCGCGGTCATCCCCTGCAACGGCAAGGCGAGCCTCGACCGCCCGCTCGTCATCTTCCACAAACTCGGCATCCCCACATATGTGGTCTGGGATGGCGACCAAGGCGACGCCAACTCGAAACCCGAAACGAACCGGCTCCTACTCCGCCTCCTCATGATGGACGAAGCCGACTGGCCGCACCATGTAAACGAGACATCAGCATGCTTTGTGGTAAGGATTGAAGAGACGCTCAAAGAAGAGATCGGCCCGGAGGCTTACGAGCGATATGAGGCCGAGGCGCGCGAGTTCTACGGCCTGTCGAACTCCCAAAAGCGCAAAAACGCGCTCGCGCTGCAGAGAATCGTCGAATCGTCATTCAGGGATGGACCTGGGAGCCCGACCCTCAGGGCCATAGTGGAAAACATCGCACAGCTCAAGACCAACGCCGAGCCCCGATAGGCCTCGCAGCGTTGCGCGCAGGCCATTGGGACTCCGCTCCAACCTGTGCTCTTACATCGCATCGACAGACCCCCAAAGTTGAATTGGCCAGCCGACGAGCGGACAGGGCGGTGTTCAGGTGTACAAGAATAGGGTCCGGCCGGTCTGATTTTCGGCTTGGGGTTTATATCGGATGGTGCCCAAGCCCCATTGTCAGCGATGTGGGGCGGTAGTTGTCTGCTGGTCCCCGCTTACTATTGTCCTCAGCCGTCAATTGTTCGTGCCGCCTGATCGCTCACACTGCTTTCTTTCTGCCTCGCGTCCGTCTCACGGCCTCAGCGCCCACAACCATGAGAGCAAACCAGGCGGCGGCATCCAGCCGATGAACACGGCGGCGGCCACAGCAGCGACAAGGGCGGCGAACCAAGTCACCACTTGGATCATGCGCCTCGCCACAGGAGCTAGCGGACTCACCCCAGCTCCCGCTTCTGCGGGTCGCTCATAGCCGCTCCCGCCCGAACGGCATCGGGAACGTCACGCCGCCCACTCCGGCTTGCAGCAGGAGATGACCGCTGCCCCCTCTGCGTCAGTGCTGTGGTTTGAGGATGGCGTCGGCGAGGTCTTCGGGTGTGCCGTCGAAGCGGAACGCCTCGTCGGGGTCGTAGAGGTCTTCGATGTCGGGGGGCGGCGTTTCAGGTGCTGGTTCGGGGGTGGGGGCCATAGGGGGCAGGGTAGCGGTTGGGAGGACCGTGGCGGGGCAGGCTGCGGTGGTTGAGACGCGCTGCCGCACCGCTGAGGGTCGGTCGGCGGCTACAGTCGATGTCCTCGACATTCCTGCCGGGCTGTTGCACCATGGGGCACTGAGAATTCGAGCCATCCGCAGGTTCGCTGCTAGCGGCGGTTGTAGCTCAGATCCAAGCCCAGCTCGAACTGGTCTTTGAATGCCAGCGCCAGGCGATTCGCTCGTCGCGGCCCCATTCTCGCGTAATACCGTTCGCCGTCGTGGCCGATGAAGCTGAGCACGCATTGGCGGCGATGGATGCCTGGATGCTTCACCATCTCAAAGCGAACCGTCGGCTCGTTGGGAACTACCCCTATCGACGTATGCACACATGCCTGATGCCCTGGGAACAGGCGGCCCATGATTCTGCCGAACCGCCCTTTCCGACATGACTTGGAACCGCCAGGCAGAAATCCGTCTGGATTCTTCACCCCGTGCAGGATGTCGAGCATCCAGTCGCCGAACTTGTCAGCGGTGTCCACTGTGGGAATCACCGGATATGACTTGGTGATGGTACGTTCTCCGACGGTCGTGACAGGCGCCGACAACAGGTTTGTCATCACCCCGGATATTGGCGGATTGGAGCCTTTGGCGTGCAGCAGACGAATGGTGCTTGTCGGCCCGATGCGCCCGCGTAACTCCGGGTCGATTTGACCATCGTTGATGACTATCGGAGTCGCATGAAGCCACATCTTGGGCATGCGACGGTCGCCTATGTCGCCTCCCGCGACTCGAATTCGCACCCCTAGCCTGCGTCGCCTCTGCTGCTGCCTGTTGAGCAACTGCCAGCGCCGGTCAATCCACACGCCGCCGATAGCCGCTATCAGCGCGAGGGCGATGTTGGCCCCTATACCTCCCGGCATGCCTGCTCCTTCCCGCGGAAACTCCTTGCCTTCATTCTCGCGCTAAAGCCGGGCATATCGCGGCGGCTATACAGGGGCATTCGCAGATTCTTTTCCCCTGGTCAGCCGCACCGCTATTTCGGTGTGCGGGAAGCTCCAGCGCGAAAAGCGCTTAGCTCCAGCGGAGCATATTAGGTCCGATTGGGAAGCTAAACGGGGATGAGCGGCCGAGTTGGCTCGGATTGGCGAAGTCCCTTGAAGCGGGCTGCGTGCCTCAATCCCCGACCCGGCCCATCGCCCAGCTCCCCTGACCCTTCCCGCGGCAATGCCCGCCGCGTTAGGTTGACTTTGCGGCCCATCCCGAGTTCGGGGTGAACCTCACGACAGCGTGCGGCGGTTCCGGTCTGTGTTGGGGTTCTCACGAGGGGCTGGTCGCTGGCAAGTAGTGTGAGGGATGAGATGTCTGACAACGCCCCGTTGACCAAGGCCAGGCGCCAAAAGCGCGACGAGTTCTACACCCAGCTCGTGGACATCGAGAACGAGCTGCGCCACTACAAAGCCTACTTCGAGGGCAAGACCGTCTACTGCAACTGCGACGACCCCTATGAGAGTGAGTTCTTCAAGTACTTCGCCGCGAACTTCAACGCGCTCAGGCTGAAACGGCTCATAACGACCAGCTACGCCGGGTCGCCCGTCTGCGGTGAGCAGATGTCGCTCGACCACATCGAAGGGCTAGCGGCGATGCCACACACACACACACACACACTGATCGCTCCGCTTACCAGACTGACATTCGGAGTGTCTCTGATCTTGACGGTGACGGCGCGGTCGGACTCAGCGATGTCGAGCACCTGCTCCGCCACGATGCCAATATTGTCGAGCAGCTAGTCGAAGGCGGGGACTTCCGTAGCAGCGAATGTGTCGACCTCCTCGCTCAGGCGGACATCGTTGTCACGAACCCGCCGTTCTCGTTGTTCCGCGAGTATCTGGCCCAGCTCGTTGAGCATGGCAAACAGTTCTTGATCCTCGGACAACAAAACGCCATCACCTACAAAGAGGTGTTCCCGCTGCTCAAAGACGGAACGGTTTGGCTGGGTGTGAACAACGGCTCCGACAAGTGGTTTCGGGTTCCCGACCACTACACAAATACAGCGGCTGGGCACTCCAAGAAGGAGAACGGAGTCCAGTACCACAAGCTCCGCAGCATCAACTGGTTCACGAACATGGATCATTCCAAGCGCCACGAAGAGTTGCCGCTCGGCGCCAGGTACAACCCGCGGGATTATCCGCACTACGACAACTACGACGCCATCAACGTTGACAAGGTGGCGGATATCCCCGTGGACTGGTACGGAGCAATGGGGGTGCCGATCACATTCCTCGACAGTCACAACCCTGACCAGTTTGAAGTCTTGGGCATCACAGACCGCGACAACAACTCAGGGTTGAAGACCAAGGAATACTCAGCAACTGACGTCCCGAACCCTGGCGATCTCAACCGGCGTGGCGCAATCACTGTCGATGGCGGCCTCAAATCAACATATGCGCGCCTGTTGATCAGGAGAAGGCGCTAATGGATATCGCTCAGATCGATGTGACGGTGGGGGATTTGGTCACTGGCTTCTCCGACGACGGCGACGGCGGGGTGCGAGCGTTCGGCGGTGACCTGGATGTGCGTCCGGCGTTCCAGCGGGAGTTCGTGTACGACGACAAACAGCGGACCGCGGTGATCGAGTCGGTGGTGCAGGGCTACCCGATGAACGCGATATATTGGGCAGACCGCGGCGAGGGCAGCGCGCCTCGGTACGAGATCATTGATGGGCAGCAGCGCACTATCTCGCTGTGCCAGTACGCGACCGGTGATTTCTCGTTCCCTGACCTGCTCTCGCATCACGCGCTGTTCATAGGGAACCTGACCGCCGACCAGCGGCAAGCGATAATGGAGTACCCGCTGACCGTCTATGTGTGCTCCGGGACCGACAACGAGAAGCTGCGCTGGTTCGAGACGATCAACATTGCCGGAGAGGTACTGACCCGGCAGGAGCTCCGTAACGCCGTCTACTCGGGGACATGGGTCACCGACGCGAAGCGCTGGTTCAGTCGCCGCAACTGCCAGGCGGAGCGCCGATACGGGAGGTACGTGAGCGGTAGCCCAATCCGACAGGAACTCCTAGAGCAGGCAATCAAGTGGGCTGCTGGCGGAGGGAGCGATGAAGCCGTGACCGGCTATATGGCGCAGCACCAGCACGACCCGGACTCCGCTGATCTGTGGGAACATTTCCAAGTGGTGATGGACTGGGTGCAGCGGACGTTCCCCGACTACCAGAACCCTATGAGGAAGGTCGACTGGGGCACGGTCTATGACGACCACAAGAATGACACGCTCCACCCGGAAGAGCTTGCGGCTGAAGTGTCCCGCCTGCTCGCCGATGAAGACGTGCAGAGCGGTCCAGGGATCTATCGCTACGTGCTCGACCGCGACGAACGCCATCTGAATCTGCGCCGGTTCACTGAGCGGCAGAAGCAGCGAGCCCACGCCCGCCAGAACGGAGTCTGCCCCCCGATGCGGCACCAAGTTTGACATCTCCGAAATGGAGGGCGACCACGTCGACCCCTGGTCGGAGGGTGGCACTACCAGCGACGATAACTGCCAGATGCTCTGCCGACCCTGCAACCGCCGCAAGGGGGCAGCGTGACGACTTCATCAGCTCCGCCACTCCCGCATGTGAACCCGTTGCCTAGAACGGATCCGTTCTGCTCGGATCGTCCACTACCAGTTCGTCCTAGCGAAGCCGTCTGTCGACCATCCCATCAACTACCTGGCTCATATGCCCACAGGCGCCCAGATGGCGGCCGTTCTCTAGCTTGCTGTTTTTCTGAGCCGTTTGCGGGAGTGGGGGCCTCGGGCAAGTAGCTGCTCATAGGTGAGCCTCTTGTGGTCCATGCCTTTGACAATTCGGCCCATCTGGTCGATGGTGTCCAGCGGCCGCTCGTTGTGCCGATGCGAGAACTCCGCCACATAGCGGTCCAGATGCTCGGGGGAGATGTGGTGGAACGTCCCGTGATAGCCGCGCTTCAACATCGCCCAAAACGACTCCATGCCGTTCGTGCGGGCTTTGCCGCGGACATACTCCGACACCGAGTGCTTGACCGCCTCGTGGCCATACCCGCTCCTTTTGAGCGGCAGGTAGCCCTTCGCCTCGTCGGTGAACACCGTCGCGCCCCGCTTCACGCTGTCGGACACCATCCCCACCAGCGTCGGCGCTGACGTGTCCGCCACCACCCGAGCAGCCACCTTGTTCGTCTCCCTGTCCTTCACCCCCGCGACGATGGCCTTCCCCGAAGGGCCTCCAGCGGCTTTCATCCGCTTGTCCTGGTGCTTGTTCTTCTCCAGCCCGCCCACATAGGTCTCGTCCGCCTCCACAGGCCCGCAGAACATGAAGTCCTCGCCGACCATCGCCTCGCGGAGCCTGTGCAACAAGAACCAGGCCACTTTCTGGCCGATCCCCAAATCGCGGTGCAGCTTCATAGACGACACCCCTTTCAGGCTGGTCGTCACGATGTAGACGGCGAACACCCACGTCTGATACCCCAGATTCGAGCACTCCATCACCGTGCCCGACCGCACCGAGAACCGGCCCCGGCAGTCGCGGCAGCGGAACGGCATCGTGCGGTGCTTCGCCCTCGCCTGCACATTCACCGACCCGCACTTAGGGCACGCAATCTTGTTCGGCCAGCGCCGCCCGACCAGCCACGCCTCCGCCGCCTCATCAGACGGGAACAACCTCAACAACTCCACCAGCGAGATGCCGCTCCGATCCGACCGCCCAGGCACCCTCTTCCCTACCTTCTCCATGCCACATAGTACCGACGGCCAGTGACAGTTACCCTGGTCAGACCGTGTTTTGGGCACCATCCGATATAAGCCCCTTCGGCTTACTTGAAGTTAATTGCCGAGTTCCTCAAGTCCTTGAATTATCATTCTCTTGATCAAGACAGATAATTCTACTCCTTCTTCCACACTAGTTTGTACTAGGTGGTTGAATTCCGTGACTTCTTTTTTGCCTTGCCAAATTATATCTAACCTTCTGACCGGAACAGTTGCTACATGTTCATATAATCTGTCCGGAATGGCCCAGTAGCACGAACTGCAGATTTCGGCTACGCGCTCTTCCCAGTTTGGACAGGCTTCGCATTCCCATGACTTAGCGCGGTTCATGGCCGCACTGACCGGCATGAAGTCAGTTACATGAAAAGGCTGTATGGGATCCCCTGAAATTCTATATGGAATTCTGTGATCGATTTGTATTTCTCTGGGGGACATAGCGGTCCGGGTGAAGATATCTATTTCTCCATAGTAGTCCAGCACTTCATTACGAAAGTTTTTCGATATCGCAATTCTGCCTATGGAGGATTGATCCAATTGGCTCAAGTCATCGGGAAATCTGTAATGACCGACCTGCTTTCCGTCTATTGTCTTCCTTACGGTTTCAAGAGGAATACCACGATCTCTTACATCTGCTGCTGCTCGCGGTGGATGCTCATACCCTAGTTTTGACAGATCAAGTGTAGTAATGAATCCATTTTCCAGGATATGTTCAACCACGACTCTACTTCTACCGGTAGTTCTCGCGATCAGTTCGTCAACGATTTCGGTAGTCAGATCTTTGCGTGTCGGACCCTTAACTTGCTTTGGCATAGTTTTCTGAAGCAAAATCAAGAGCCATCTGATCCGCACTCTCATTTTCCTTAGCAGGGACGGCAACTTCTAGGGCCGGAGAAAGATATAGAGATTCTATAGTTTTCTCATCTCTACCTTGCAAGGTTGAAGTCGCTGAACGACCAGCCAGTATCTCGACTCTTTCAAGTCCTAGTTTATCAGCAAGTGGCCGACCGTATGTCTTGTCACCTGTTCGACCATCGTATGAAAGTAGAAAGGGAACTCCCCGATCATTCAAGTGGTCAAGAAATTCCTCAAATTCATTACGACCAATTGTAGAAAGATACCTTGAGTCTCTCTGTTTCGATACCCCTTCATAGGGTGGGTCCATATACCATACTTGTCCAATTTCATATTTGTCGATCAAATCCCGATAATCGATGGATGACGTATAGGTGCATGAATTCATAGCTGTGGAGATGATCCTTAGTCGCTTAGCCAACTCGGTTGGCCGGGTACCTAACCGGCGATTATCGGGACTTTGGTTGAATTCCCCAACGGAGTTGTATCGTACTGCACCCTTTATTGCCCTGGACAACAGATATAGCAGATCAGCGGGTTCGGGATGTCCATTGAACCTCGCCCTCACCTTATTGTAGTACTCCTTTGGATTGTTCTTTTGCAATTCCCAGATTTCTGTGTACTGTTCAATTAGGCTTTCAGTATCATGGAGTATCGCATTCCACAAGTCAATTAGCGGTTCGTTTACATCGTTCAACCATATGGAATTGACTTTGCTCTCCATTACTGCTCGAATTGATACTGCGGCAGATCCCGCAAAGGGTTCCATAAGCAGCGAATAACTCCGCAAATCCAACTTCGATAGGATTGCAGAGGCAATAGCTCGCTTAGATCCCTGATATTGGAAGGGTTGTGGCGCGTCTTTCAAGCGCATATTCGTACATTCTCCGTACTAATGCTTGGAGGGCGGCAGTGAATCAATCTCACCATACCAGTGTGCAATGACACTTCCCGGTCATTGGTGGCGGCGGTCTTCGAAGTCTTCGGGGAGGTCGATGGGGGGGTCGGGGAGCTTGGTGATGTTGCGGGAGGCCAACAGAGCCTCAAAGCCTTCGGGGTCGGCGGCCCAGGAGGCGGCGTCGCCCATCATCACCTCGAATAGCTCAACCCCTTCGGGGCCGGCGATGAGCGGGCCCAGAGCGGCGCCGTGGGGCAGCTCTATGTGGGTGCCGGTCGGGCAGTGGACGGCGCCGCACATGAGGTCGCCGCTCAGCACGTACATCACCTGCGGGGAGTGGTGGCCGTGGCGGTGCACGATCATGCCCGGGTCCCAGCGGGCCCACATCGACAGGTACTGCTTGTCTCCGCTGCCGAAGGTGAACCACTTCTCCCACACCGACTTCTGCCCGTCGGGGTGCATCTGGGTGCGGACCTGCTGGGTCTTCAGATCCTCATCATCGAGATGGCGGAAGATGGGCTCCACGCCGGGAACCTCATGGGGCGACGCCACGGCTCAGCTCACCCCGGCGGGGACTTTAAGGGAACAGGCCACGACCTACCCCACCTCCGCCAGCGATTTGGGCACGTAGCTCGAGGGGTCGTAGGTGTAGGTGGTGGCCTCGATGAACTCGTCGGGCAGATAGCCATCGGGGAACCGGTACAGGTCGAGTGAGTTGTCCCACAGGATCTTGCGCTTGGAATCGTCCGACACCTTGGGCAGATCCAAGAACGACTGCACCGCCTCCGGGTACTTGGAGTCGGGGTGGGGGTAGTCGCTCTCCCACACGATCTTGTCGTCGCCCAGTTCCTCGATCACGTGGTACACGAGGTACTCGTCGGGCTCTACCGAGATGAAGCAATTGTCCTGGAAGTACTCCTGGGGTGACTTGGTGAGCCCCGGCTTCTCGTAGTCGCCCGACAGCTCGATGTGCTCCTCCATGCGCCACAGCCACCACGGCAGCCAGGCGCAGTTGGCCTCCATGTAGGCCACCCGCAGCCGGGGGAACCGCTCGAAGACCCCGTTGCAGATCATCGACAGCATGGCCATCTGGGCCTCGTGGGGATGGCAGACGGTGTGCCACTCGGTGAAGGTCTCAAAGCGGTCAGCGCCGGCCGACGACCCGTTGTGGCCCATGAAGTCGTGGGTGGCGAAGGCGCAGTCCAGGTCTTGGAGCATCTCGTACATGGGGTCGTAGTAGGGGTCGCCCAGCGTCCGGTGGTTGAACAGGTTGGGCCGGGCGAAGAAGCACCGGGTGCCCAGGTGGTCGTAGGCGTACTGGATCTCCTCCACCGCCCGGTACACATCGTTCATCACCACTGGCCCCGCGGCGATGACCCGCCCGCCAGACATCTCCCGCATCTCCTGGCCCCAGCGGTTGTAGGCCCGGCACATGGCGGCCTGAAGCTCGGCGTCCATGCCGTCGGACCACAGGTCGTAGCCGGGGCCGTAGATCACCATGAAGTCCATGCCGTCCAGCGGCATGGCCTCGGCCACCGCGTCACCGGGAAAGCCGTTGTCCACCACCGCCTGGCCGTACTTGGCCCGCATGTGGTCGTAGGTCCAGTTCACCGCCTCCATGAAGTCGCCGTAGATGGTGACCCGGCTCTGGGTGTAGCGGCCGTCCACGGTGGCGGGGCGGAACGCCTCCCGGCCGGGGACTTCCTTCCAGCCCACCCGGTGCTGGAACTTCTGGTCCAAAAACCGCTCCCACAGATTCTTGGGCTCCACCACGTGCCCGTCGGCGTCAAAGACCTTGTACCCATGCCGCATGTCCGGCTGTCCTCCCCTTGCTGGCGCTTACCTTGCTGGTCTGCGAAGCCTAGTGGTCCGCCTGTGAATTGGCAGGCGTACCACTAGGTCAACCGGACGGAGGGTGGTAACAGACGGCCTCCTGGGCTGACCTCACATAGTGCAGTTCGGTGTCGGGGGGACAGGGGGCGCCGAGGGGCGCCCAGCGCACCAGCTTTCCGTCGTGGGGGTGGTCGCAGGGCACGGTGATGAGAGTTGTGGTGCCGATTAGGAAGCAGTCGCCGACCTCGGGGCGCGCTTGCGACACCGGTGCCGATGCCGCGATGGGAGCGTCGGGGTCGGAGTCGTCAATGGCGGAAGTGGCCAAGAAGATCACGGCCACCGCGGCCAAGACCACGGCCGCCAGGCTGATCCAACGCCAGCGGATGCCGACCACTTCTAGGAAAGGGGTTTGCGGATTTGGCGGCGTCCCGGCGGTTCGGTGGCTAGACGCGGGACGGGGGCTGCCGGGCTGCCGAGGGACGCCCGCTGGCCTAGGGCTGCCAGGAGGTCGAGGCGCGCTGCGGGCCAGCTTCCGGTCGTAGGCGGCACGGGATCGGATGTCACCGAGCACTTCCCATGCCTCGTTGACAGCCCGCATCCGCTCGGCGTCGCCCGTCGGGCGGTCGGGGTGCCAACGACGGGCTTGGCGGAGATAGGCCCGCCGAATGGCATCGGGTTTGGCGCCGGGAGATACACCCAGAACGTCGTAGTGCGACCGCTCCGGCATCACCCCGACGCTATCCCGCTAGCCGCCGAGGGAGTTCACCAAGGCGTTGAGGGGCCAGAGGTCGGGAATCTCGACTGGCTTGGGGGCCGGGGGCAAGAGGGCGAATGCCTCTTCGCCGGGGTAAACCAGGTTGTACTCCGAGCGGGCCAGGCGTTCGATCTCCTCGGGCTGGGAAAGCAGATAGATCCGGTCGCGCAATGCGTCGTTCTCCTCATACAGGGCATTCAGCTCAGCTTGGACCTCGGCGATGGCCGAGCTCTGCTCCCTGAATGTCCGGGTGGGGAACAACGCGTAGAACAGCACGACGAGGATGACCAGCGCGACAACCAGCGGGACCACTGAGCGGCGCAGGGCGATCACGATGCAGCCTCCGTTGCCGCAGCCGGCGCGTCTGCGCCGCGGTAGGCAGCGGCTTCGCCCAGCTCTTCCTCGATCCGCAGTAGTTGGTTGTACTTGGCCACTCGGTCGCTGCGGGCCGGGGCTCCGGTCTTGATCTGCCCGCAGTTGGTAGCCACGGCCAGATCGGCGATGGTGGCGTCCTCGGTCTCGCCCGAGCGATGCGACATCACCGACGTGTAGCCGGATGCGGTGGCCAGCTCCACGGCTTCCAGGGTTCGGGTGAGGGTGCCCACCTGGTTGACCTTCACCAGGATGGAGTTGGCCACGCCCAATTCGATCCCTCGGGCCAGCCGCTCGGTATTGGTGACGAACAGGTCGTCGCCCACCAGCTGCACCCGCCCACCGAGGGACTTGGTGAGCAGCGCCCAGCCGTCCCAATCGTCTTCGGCCATCCCGTCCTCGATCGACACGATGGGGTAGGCGTCGCACAGCTCGGTCAGATAGGCGGCCATCCCGGAGGAGTTCAGCGTCCGGTCTTCTCCGGCCAGGCGGTACTCGCCATCGGCGAAGAACTCGGTGGAGGCCACATCCAAGGCCAGGGCCATGTCGGCGCCGGGGGTCAGTCCGGCAGCTTCGATGGCATCCACCAGCACCGCCACCGCCGTTTCGTTGGAGTCCAAGTCGGGGGCGAATCCCCCCTCGTCGCCGATGCCCGCCGACAGCCCTCGCTCCACCAGCAGCCGGCGCAGGTGGTGGTAGGTCTCTGTCCCCCATTGCAGGGCCTCGCGGAATGAGGCCGCCCCCACCGGCACGACCATGAACTCTTGGAGGTCGATGTTATTGGCGGCGTGGGCCCCACCGTTGAGCACGTTCATCATGGGAACGGGCAGCACATGGGCGTTGGCCCCGCCGATGTAGCGGAACAACGACAGACCGCTGTCAGCGGCCGCGGCGTGAGCCGTCGCCAGCGACACGCCCAGCACCGCATTGGCCCCCAGCCGGCTGAGGCCGTCGGTTCCGTCCAAATCGATCATCGCCTGGTCGAGTCCGCGCTGATCGGAGGAATCCAAACCGGTCGCGGCCCGGGCGATCTCGTCGTTGACCGAGGCCACCGCGCCGGCCACGCCCCGGCCCAGATACCGGTTGCCGCCGTCGCGTCTCTCTACTGCCTCGTAGCGTCCGGTGGATGCCCCCGATGGCACGATGGCCCGTCCGGATGCGCCGGACTCCACCATCACCTCAACCTCGACTGTAGGGTTACCTCTGGAGTCGAGAACCTCTCGGGCGACTATGCGTGTGATCGCGCTCAATTGCCGGGTCTTTCGGGGTTTTCCTGGCCCACCGCCTGTTGCTGATGTGGCTGGAGTTACAAAAGTAGACGATAAAGCCCGGTTTGACTAGGGATTGTCGCAAATTACAAGGAAGAAATTTCAAGGGCGCGAATTTGGTCTCCGACGGCGTTGGCGAACGTTCGGAGCTCTGATTCAGCATCCAAACCTGTAGCCTGAGCAGCCAAAACGGCATCGTAGAGTCGCCCAGCCACCGTGGCAGTATCCACTTGGGGCTCCACCCCCACCGAGCGGGCCTTGTGGATCACCTTGTCGGCGAACAGCAAGGCGGGCAGTCCGGGAGGGATGCCGTCCATCACCGAGTCCCGACCCTTTTGGTCTCTCTTGATGGCCTCCCAGTTGACCAGCACCTCATCCGCGCTGTCGGGGTCGGACCGGTTTGAATCAGACGGGCCGAACACATGGGGGTGGCGAGACTTGAGCTTGTCGTGGATTCCCTGAGCCACATCGGCCAAGGTGAATTGGCCGGCTTCGGCGGCCAGAACCGAGTGGAAGACAATCTGGTAGAGCAGGTCGCCCAACTCTTCCTCGAGCTCCTCGTAACCAGTCAGGGTGTCGGGGTCCACCCCATCGAGGGCCTCTAGAACCTCGTAGGTCTCCTCCAGCAGATGACCCCGCAACGACTGGTGGGTCTGCTCCTTGTCCCACGGGCAGCGGCGGCGCAGTTCAACGGCCAGGTCGGCAAACCGGGCAACCTCCCGAGCGATGGGGGCGCCCAGCTCGGGCACATAGAGCGAGGTGAGATGGTCGGGCTCGACCGCGTGGTCCAAGTCGGCCCAGGACACCTCGAAGACCTGCTCGTCGGGCAGTCCCAGTCGCTGCAACACCATCACGGGGTGTTCAGCCCCGCCCCCAGGCGAGCGATCGAGGGACGCCAGGGCGGCCAGCTTGATGTCGCTGAGCACATGGACTGCGTGGCACTGAGCCACCAGCAGCGGACCCCGCTCGCCGGCGGAGTCCACCGCGAACTGGCGCCCGTCCACCAGCCGAACACCGGCAGCCAGCGGATCCACACCGAGCCGGTCCCACACCAGATCGGCGAACGACAGGCCGGCCAGCACTTCCAACTCCACTCCGGGCGCCGAACGCAGCAGCTCCACGGTGCGCTCGGCCACCAGCGGGGAGCCGGGCACGGCATAGAGCACGTCGCCCTCGGCATCCCCGGCCCCAGCCTCGGCCGCCAACCGCTCCACAATGGCCCGGTACACATCCTCGAAGGACGAGGCCTGCTCGTAGACCTCGTCGAACGATTCTGCGGGCTCCACCGCCGCTGCGGCGGGATGGCGACGGGTGCGTACGAAGCGGCGGCTGGTTTGGCCGATGGCCTCAAGCACCTCCCCGGTGATCAACCCGGGGCCAGCCGGTCCGAGCCCGGCGACGGTCACCTTGGCCATACAGGCTCCCCCATCACGCCATTCTCTCTAGCACGCCGCCCGCCCGATCACGATGCCGCCGCCTCGGCGGGCTCGTCATCGGGAACCAGGTCGCGCAGGGTGGCGATGATGGTCTCCACCGCCACAGCCGCCGAAACCATCGGGAGGACGAGCAGCCCCGCAGTCTCGTGATACGTGGCTTGAGGATAGAGGCGTTCCAAGCGGACACGGCGGCTGGGCCGAAGGCTCACCGGGCTGAGCCGGGCCACCCACTTCGGCCCGCCGAAGCCAGGGCCTTTCGCCACCGCCACATCGCGAACCCCGCTTCGCAGGCATTCGCATCGCAGCCGGGCCACAGCCAGCAGCATCTGGGCCACGTCGGGGATCGGCCCATAGCGATCTACCCACTCCGCGGCCACGTCGTCAACCTGGTCGGGACTCTGGCAGCCGGCCACCCTTCGGTAGGCCTCCAACCTCAGCTCCTCCTTGGGCATGTAGTCGGCCGGAATGCTGGCGGCCTGCGGCACGTCGATGCTGATCTCTATTGGCTCGGGCGGGGTCTCGCCCTTCAACTCGGCCACCGTCTCGGTCACCAGCTGGCAGTACAGGTCGTATCCCACCGCGGCGATGTGGCCCGACTGGCCGGTTCCCAGCATGTTGCCCGCGCCCCGGATCTCCAAGTCCCGCATGGCGATCTTGAAGCCTGATCCCAGCTCGGTCGCCTCACCGATCGTCTTGAGCCGCTCGTAAGCCTCCTCGGTGACCACCCGGCCTTCGGGGGTGAACAGATAGGCGTAGGCCCGGGCTCCGGCCCGGCCCACTCGGCCCCGAAGCTGATGGAGCTGGCCCAGCCCCAACAGGTCGGCCCGGTCCACCACCAGGGTGTTCACGGTGGGCATGTCGATGCCCGACTCGATGATGGTGGTACACACCAGCACGTCGTAGGCCCGCTCCCAGAAGTCGATGACCACCTGTTCCAGCGTGCCCTCGTCCATCTGACCGTGGGCCACCGCGATGCGGGCCTCGGGCACCATCTCCCGAAGATCGGCAGCCACGTGGTCGATGTCGGCTACCCGGTTGTGGACGAAGAATGCTTGGCCGTCGCGCAACAGTTCCCGGCGGATGGCCTCGGCCACTGGGCGCTCGTCGAAGGCGCCCACGTAGGTCAAGATGGGCTGGCGGTCGGCGGGCGGCGTGTGCAGCAGCGTGAGGTCGCGGATGCCGGTAAGGCTCATCTCCAGAGTCCGGGGTATGGGGGTGGCGGTGAGGGTGATCACATCCACATCGGTCTTGATCGACTTGATGGCCTCTTTGTGGGTGACCCCGAAACGCTGCTCCTCGTCCACCACCAACAGCCCCAAGTCCCGGAAGGCGACATCGTCGGACAGCAGACGGTGGGTTCCGATCACCACATCCACCGAGCCGTCGGCCAGGCCGCGCACCACCTTGCGGGCCTGACCAGGGGACAGGAACCGGCTCAGCACCTCAACCCGGATGGGATAGCCGGCAAACCGGTCGCCAAAAGTCTGGTAGTGCTGCTGGGCCAAGAGCGTGGTGGGCACCAGCACTGCGGCCTGCGCACCATCCTGGACGGCCTTGAACACTGCCCGAATGGCCACCTCGGTCTTGCCGAAGCCCACATCTCCGCAAATGAGGCGGTCCATGGGCAACGGCTGCTCCATGTCGGCCTTTACCTCCACGATGGCCTTGTGCTGATCGGGGGTGAGCTGGTAGCCGAAGGCCGACTCCATCTCCGCCTGCCACGGAGTATCGACAGAAAATGCCCGGCCGGGGGTGGTGACCCGGCGCTGGTACAGCACCACCAGCTCCTTGGCGATTTCGCTGACCGCCGAGCGCACCCCGCTCTTGGTCCGCTGCCAGTCGGCACCCCCCATCTTGCTCAGCGTGGGCGACTCGCCCCCGGAGTAGCGGCGCACGGCGTCCACCTGGTCGGTGGGCACATAGAGCTTGTCGCCGCCTCGGTACTCCACCAGCAGGTAGTCGCGGCTCACCCCGCCGATGGATCGATTCACCATGCCGCAGTAGCGGCCCACGCCGTGGTGGCGGTGGACCACATAGTCGCCGGCGGCCAGGTCGTCCAGCTCCTGGGCTGACGACTGGCGGGGGCGACTGCGCCGGTGGGCCCGGCGACGGCCGGTGAGGTCGGCTTCGCCCAGCACAGCAACTCTGGCGTCGGGCAGCACAAACCCCCGCTGGATGGGGGCCACCACAATGCAGCCTGCGGGGTCGGACGCTCTCCCGAAGCCGGCGTCGCCGCTGATGTCAACCGAAAGGTCCACCCCGTGCTCTCGCAGCAGTTCTGCCGACCGGGTGGCCGATCCGGCGCCGTCGGCAGCCACCCGTACCCGATACCCGTCGGCCAGCAGCCGGGACACCTGTGTTACGGGGGCCGATGGGTCGCCGATGGCCGAAGCCCACCCTCCCACTGCCACCACCGGAGTGGACGGCGAGGCCGGCACCGCGGTCATGGTCCACACCGGTGATTGGCAGGCGCTCAGAAGCCGGTCGTAGTCCACGTGCAGGCGGGGAAACTCCTCCCCGGCCGCTCCCCAGGTCTGGGCCAGCGCATTGGCCAGGTCGGCCTCCTCTGCGGCGATGTCGGCGGCGCGGTCCCGCAGCCGTCCCGGCTCCAGCAGCACCACCAGGGCGTCGGCGCCAAGGCGGTCGGTGATGATCTCGTCGGTGTCGATGAGCCAGGGCAGCCACGACTCCATCCCGTCGAAGAACTGGCCCTCGGCCAATCGCTCCCATTGCTCCCGGCCCCAGGGTCGGGTGGCCACCAGCTTCTCCGCCGCGGCCCGCACCTCCGCCACCGGCCTCACCTCTCGCGCCGGAAATATGACCGCCTCGCCCACAGGGTTGGTGGCCCGCTGGTCGGCCACCGAGAATTCGGTCAGCCGGTCCACTTCGTCGCCCCACAGGTCGATGCGTACCGGACTGTCGGCGGTGGACGGGAACACGTCGACAATCGAGCCCCGCACCGCAAACACACCCCGATGCTCCACCTGCACATCTCGCCGATATCCCCGAGCGGCCAAGTCGGCAACCAGACGCCCTTGGTCAACTCGGTCACCCGAAACCACCGTCACCGGCTCGGCACCGTCAGAATCGAAAGCCAGACGCTGGAGCAACGCCCGAATGGGGGCCACCAGTACCGGCGGACACCTATCGGTCTCGTGGAGCTGCCAGATGGCTTCGCACCGCCGCCCCATTGTCTCCACACCGGGACTGATCCGCTCGAACGGCAGCGTCTCCCACGCCGGGAACAGGGCGGCACCCTCGTCGAGCATCGCCGACAGGTCGCTGGCCAAACGCTCGGCGTCAGCGGTGGTGGGCACCGCCACCACCACCGGGCGGCGGCCGTTCAGCTCGGCTATGGCGGCCAGCACGGCAGCCTGGCCCGACTCGGCCACCGCCAAAGTGGCGTCGCGTTGTCCGAGCACCTCGACCACTGATGGGTCCGAGGCCAACAGTCGCCCGAGGCCGGCCAGGCCCGGCCCAGCCGCGGCAACCGCCGAGGCGGCCATCAGTTGAACCCCTTCGTCATCGGCGAAACCTGCTCACGGTCAGTTGAACCTGTTCATGACGATGTCGACCGAGTGGTCAAGCAAGGCCAACGCGGCCTCGGCCGCCCGTTCTACCGCATCGTCCAACAGGTCTCGGTCGGCCCGGCCCGGCCGCTTCAGCACATAGTCGGCCCCGGCCCGGGGGTCGGGGGGCTTGCCCACCCCGATTCGGATCCGGGTGAAATCCGCGGTACGCAGGTGGGACTTGATGGAGGAAAGGCCATAGTGCCCGGCCAGCCCCCCGCCGTCCTTTACTTTGATGCGTCCTGGGGGAAGGTCTAGCTCGTCGTGGATCACCACCAACCGGTCCAAGTGCTCGGCGATGCTCCAGCGGCGCACCAGCGCCCGCACCGCCTCGCCCGACTTGTTCATGAAGGTCTGGGGAAAGGCCAGCACCACCCGTCGGCCATCCACTCTGATCTCAGCCACCAGGGCCGCCTCCCGGCTCTTGCCCAACGGCTGCCCTAAACGCTCGGCTAGCTGCTCCACTGCCTCGGCGCCCACGTTGTGGCGGGAACCGACGAATTTCTCACCGGGATTGCCCAATCCCACCACCACCAAATCGGCCGGGGTGTCGGTGTGCTTCTTGCGGGATCGCCAGCGGGGAGGCATGGCGACAGGCGCCGGGGTTACTCGGCGGGGTCTTCGGAGGCGGCGTCGTCGGCCTGCTCGGCCTCTTCGTCGGCATCCTCGGCAACAATCGGCTGGCCGTCTTCGTCCAGCTCGACCTCGGCCCCCTCATC
Source organism: bacterium (assembly GCA_026708015.1). Taxonomy (NCBI): domain Bacteria; species bacterium. The sequence goes on along the minus strand of JAPOVT010000046.1, from coordinate 85,374 downwards.
GACCTCAGGCTCTTCGATCTCGATGACCCGTATCGAGGTGCTGGCCACCAGCTCTTCGGGGTCGCCGGCCAGCTCCACACCCTCGGGCAGTTCGAGGTCGCCGGCCCTCACCGTGTCGCCCATCACCATCTCGCTGATGTCGATCGACAACTCGTTGGGAATGGACTCGGGCTTGGCCAGCACTGCAACGGTGAACGCGGCTTGGTCCACCACCCCGTCTTCGTTGGCCACTGCGGTGGCCTCGCCCTCCAGCACCACCCGAACCTCCACCTCGACGGCGACGTCGGCGTCCACCCGGATGAAGTCCACATGGATGACCTCGTTGCGCACCGGGTGATGCTGCAAATCCTTGACCAGGCTGAGTTGGCGGTCGCCGTCTACTTCCAAGGTGAGCAGGGCGTTGAGGCCGGCATCGGTGTTCAGGGCTGACCGCAGGTCGCGGGCATCAACCGCGACGGCAACCGAATCGCCGCCCAGTCCGTACACCACGCCGGGAACCTGCCCCGTGCGGCGCAGGCGGCGGGACGGGCGGGTTCCCAGCTCCCGCTGGGTTTCGGTCTTCAAGATCAGCTCAGCCATAGCGCAGCTAGAAATGTTACCGGGCCGCCAATAGAAACGGCCAAGAGCTAAGAGAGGTTCTTGCCGCCGAAGATCTCTGAGACCGAGGTGTCCTCGAACACGGCATCGATGGCGTCGGCGATGATGCTGGCCACCGACAGCACCTCGATCTTGTCGATCTGCTTGTCGGGCGACAGGGGCAGAGTGTTGGTGACCACCACCTTGGAGATCACCGAGTTCTTGAGCCGGTCTATAGCCGGACCGGAGAACACGCCATGGGTGGTGGCGGCGTAGATCATGCCCGCACCCCGGGCGGCCAGGGCGTCGGCTGCGGCCACGATTGTGCCCCCCGTGTCGATCATGTCGTCGATGAGCACGCAGGTGCGGCCCTCCACGTCGCCCACCACCTCTACAACTTCCACCGCGTGCTTGACGTCTTTGGCCCTGCGCTTGTGAACAATGGCCAGGTCGGCGTCCAGTTCGTGGGTGTAGCGCTCGGCAACCTTCACCCGACCGGCGTCGGGCGACACGATCACCAGGTCGCCGTCGATGTCCTTGAGATAGTCGACCAGCACCGGCATGGCAGTCAGATGGTCCCAGGGACCGTCAAAAAAGCCTTGGATCTGACCGGAGTGGAGATCAACGCTCAACATGCGGTTGGCCCCTGCGGTACGGAAGGTATTGGCCATCAGCTTGGCGGTGATGGGCTCGCGGCCCGCGGCTTTGCGGTCTTGGCGTCCATAGCCGTAGAAGGGGCACACCGCGGTGATCCGCTTGGCCGAGGCTCGCCGGGCCGCGTCCACCATGATCAGATGCTCCATCACGGCATCGTTGATGGAGGCGTCGCCGTGGGCGGTGTGGCTCTGGACAATGAACACGTCGGTGCCCCGCACCGACTCCTCGAACCGGCAGTGGATCTCGCCGTTGGCGAAGTCGGCGATGTTGGGCTCCACCAACTCCTCGCCAAGCACCTCGGCGATCTCGGCGGCCAAGTCGTGATTGGCCCGCCCCGAGAGGATGGCCAGCTTCTTCTTGGTGACCAGTTCCATCGTTTCAGTCTCCTCGCGTCGAAGCGGGTGGAATGTGCTCGCCGGGCTCCAGCGTGATGTAGGCCCCCACATGGGCATCGGCGCCGATCTCGGCATCGGTGGCCGACACCGCCTCCAGCGCCGCTCGGGGACCGACCACGCAGTCCACCAAGTGGGTGTGGGGGCCGATAATGGCACCCTCACCCACCACGGTCTGGCCTCTGAGCACCACACCGGGGTGGATGACCACATCGGGGGCCAGCTTCACGCTGACGTCGATATAAGCGCTGTGGGGGGCCATGATGCGCACGCCAGCCACCATCCAGTTGCGGTTGATGCGCTGGCGCATCTCCGCCTCGGCGAAGGCCAGCTGCTCCCGGTCGTCCACCCCCTGAGCCTCGGACTCGTCGATGGCAAACGACCCCAAGTCGTGACCGGCGGAGGTGAGCACTTCTGCTGCGTCGAACAGGTTGTACTCGCGGCCTGAATCGCTGGCGGCTAGCCGGCGAAGGGCAGGGGAAAGCAGGCTGCGGCGGAAGCAATAGATCTCGGCGCTCTCCTCGCCGGCGGTGGCCACGGTGGCCGCCGATCCGGAGAGCCGGTGCTGGGCGGTCATCCCCCGCAGCGTGGAACCCTGGATGAGCGGCATGTCGGCCGAGACCACCAGCACGTCCTCGTCGTCCACGTCACTGTCCAGTGCCGACAGGCCCAGTGCGGCGGCATCGGCGGTGCCCCGCTGCACGGGCTGCTCCACGAAGTCGATCCGCAGGTCGTACGCCTCCTCGGTGATGTGCTTGGCCACCTCCTCGGCGCCATAGCCCACCACCACGGCGATCTGACGGGGGTTGGCCGCGGCCAGGGCATCGACAACGTGCAAGAGCATGGCGCGACCGCACAGGTCGTGGAGGGGCTTGGGCCGCCCAGACCGCATGCGAACGCCCCGGCCCGCAGCCAATACAACCGCAGACAGGGGCAGGGGATCAGCCGTCATGTGTTCAGCAGGCCAAGCCGCTCTCGACAATCACATCTGTATTTCTAGCGCGGCTGGCGAGGCAGGACTCGAACCTGCAACCTCCTGGTCCAAAGCCAGGCGTTCTGCCACTTGAACTACTCGCCAAGGAGCCCCTTGCTATGCAGTCATCAGGCACCATTTTCAGGCTACTCCATGACCACCGGATGAACTCTCGGGTTATTGGTAGGGCCGCTGGTCGGGCTAGCGTGGAGCCACCATGGGATCGTTGATCAAAAAGCGCCGCAAGCGGATGCGCAAGAAGAAGCACAAGAAGATGCTGAAGCGCACTCGCTTCCAGCGGCGGGCCCGCGGGAAGTAGCTCCCCACTCTCCTTCAAGCTCGCTTTGTCTTGGCAGGCATGGTGCGAACAACGATTCGACCACCGCCGGGGTAGGCCCCTTCCACAAACCAGGTCGATCCGCTGCCGGCTAACCGTGCCGTCTGGCCAGTGGCCTCCTCCAACTCTCGGCGGTATTGGTCCAAGCGGGGTTCCACTTCTAGAGCGGCCGGCTCCAAGTCGTTCCCTTTCGACCCCTCGGGTCCTCCCATCTCATCCCAGCGCTGATACACCGCCGGGGTGGAGCAGCCGAACGGGGGAATGAGCAGGGTAAGCGTTCGGAGAACGTAGTCAAGCGGCTGCACGAGTTCACCGATCCCCTGCACACGAGCCCGCCCGCCGACCAGGCAGAAGGGGACATCAGCCCCCAGCTGAGCCGCTCCTTGGACATCGGTGTAGCCCGCCCAGTGCAAAATGGCGGCGGCATCGGCCGACCCTCCCCCCAACCCGGCCCCGGGCGGGATTCGCTTGTCCACTGTGATCCGGGCAGTGCGCCCCACCAGGGCTAGCGCCCGGGTTATCAGGTTGTCAGCCGGGTCGATCTCGTCCGCTCCGCTGATGGCAACTCCGTGGCCCTCCTCGATCTCCAGCGTGTCGGCCAGATCGAGGGTCACCATCTCGGCATCGATCAAGTGGTACCCGTCAGCCCTAACCCCAGTGATGCGCAGCGAAAGCGTGAGCTTGGCCGGAGCAGTCAAGGTAGTCACCTGATCTGGGTCACTCGTCCCGCTGAACCCCACGCCAAGTCGGCAGTCAACACTTGGGAATCGGCCCGCTCCCCAAGTGCCAGACACAACCGGTCGGCCAGCGACAGGCCCTCACCCCGCTTCCAGCGGCGGGCCGCCCATTCGGCATCATCGCTGGTCACGGCCTCCACCCTGATTCCGTAGCTCTCCAACAGCGCCCGGACTATCCCCCAGTCGCGTCCGGCAGCCAGAACTTTCTGAGCCGCCTCCGACCAATTGGCCGCCCCGCAGCAGGAGTCGCCGGTCAAAGCCGCCTCCACCGTTTCGGCACCGTCCTCGTTCAATAGGAACGCCAATATCGCCGAAGCGTCCAGCACCACGCTCACGCGGCGTCCTCGTGCTCGGCAGCCCGCCGGCGCTCGGCCAACAGCTCGTCCACCAAATCGACCCCCTCCAGCTCCTCGCGCACCCGGGCGAGGAGCTGCTCACGGGTCAGCAGCACCAAACCCCCTGGAGTGGCCAGCAAGACCAGCGCCGTCCCCTCGACAAGGCCCGCTTCCTCGCGCGCCGCAGCCGGCACCACGATCCGGCCCCGATCTCCCACAATAAGAGTGTGTGTCCCACTCATGTCACTATTGTACCACTAATGCATATGATGTGGGATATTCTAGACAGATAGACCCACAGGAGTTGCCACCACTGGGATTTGACGGCAGCGTGTCAGGGAAGGGAACCGGCCGCGAGGCGGGCCCAGTCGGCGAGGGTCAACCGTTCGGGGCGGGCGGTGGGGGAAATGGCGGCTTGGGCAAAATGCTCGGGGGTCAAGTGGGCGGCCAGTGAACGGCGCAGCATTTTGCGGCGCTGGGCGAAGGCGGTGCGGATGAGGAAAAACAGTCGGTCGGGGTCGGCGTCCACGGCTGGGGCTGGTAGTCGCTCCATCCGGACCACCGCAGACGACACCCGGGGTCGAGGGTAGAAAACCGTGAGAGGGACCGCCCGAACGATACTGGCCTCGCACCAGTAGGCCACCTTGAGGGTGGGAATCCCGTAGGCCTTGGTTCCCACCGCGGCCACCAGCCGATCAGCCACCTCCCGCTGCACCATGAAGGTGAAGGTCTCGATGCGGGGCTCGTTGTCCAGCAGGTCCAACAGCAGGGGAACAGCCACGTTGTAGGGCAGGTTGGCCACCAGTGCCCACCGCCTGTCGCTGGCGCCTAGCTTGGTGCGCCACTCTGGCGTGGTGGCATCGGCGTGAACGATCTCGATGTTGGGAGCGTCGACCACCTCGGCCAGTGGGGCCAGCAGGTGGCGGTCGGCCTCCACGGCCAGCACATGCTCAACCTCGGCGGCCAGGGCTCGAGTGAGCGACCCCAATCCGGGGCCGATCTCCACCACCGAATCCTCGGGACACAGCTCGGCGGCCCGGACCATGGCGTCGATGGTGTTGGGGTCGACCACGAAGTTCTGGCCCATGGCTCGGCTGGGAGCCAGGCCATGACGGTCCAGCAGGTCTAGAACCTGGGTGCGGGTGAGCGTCATAGGCCATAGAAGGCGGCCGCGTTGTCCCAGGTGTGCTCGGCCACCACCTCGGGCGCAACACCGTGGACTCGGGCCAACGCCTCCCCCACCAGGGGCAGATTGGCCGGGGCGTTGGGCTTTCCTCGCCGCGGAACCGGGGCCAGGTACGGCGAATCGGTCTCCACCAACAATCGGTCGAGGGGGCACAGCGAGGCGGCGGCCCGCACCTCGTCGGCGGAAGGGAAGGTCACGATGCCGCTGAACGACAGGTAAGCCCCACGATCGAGTGCGGCCCGGGCCTCGTCGGCGCCTCCGGTGAAGCAGTGGAACACCGTGTGGTCGGGCACCCCGCCTTCATCCAGGATGGCGAAGGTGTCGTCCCAGGCCTCTCGGGTGTGGATTACCAGTGGCATCTGGTGCCGGTGGGCCATCTCGATCTGGGCGGCGAATACCGCCTGCTGGTCGGCGGGCGGCGAGTGGTTGTAGTGGTAGTCGAGTCCGCACTCCCCCACCGCCACCACCCGGTCGGATCCCAGCATCTCCTCAATTCCGCCGATGCCGTGGCGAGCCTCGTGGGGGTGAACCCCAACGGTGGCCCACACCTGGTCGCTGGCCGCCGCTTTGGCTATTGCGCCAGTTGACGAGGCTAAATCGGTGCCCACGTCGATCAGGAGCTCCACTCCGGCCGCCGAAGCCTGGGCGACGACTTCATCCAGCGTGTCAAGCTCCAAGTGGCAGTGGTTGTCGATCCAGCGCACCTTCAGCCTTTGAGGCGGGGAAACAACGGATCGCCTTGGGCCACCGGTAGACCTCCGGGATACTGCCCCCACACCGCGGCCTCGGGCAGCCGCTGGTCGAGGGGAGATCCGTCCAAGCCAAGGCGGGTCCAGGCTGCCTCACAAGAGGTGGGAATGGCCGGGCTGGCCAGCACGCACACGATGCGCAGGGCCTCCAGGGCGTTGCCCAGCACCGTGTTCACCAAGGGGCCCGGCTCCATCTTCCACGGCTCGGTGGCCTGCAAGTACTCATTGGTGTCGCGTATGAGCCGCCAGGTGGCCTCCAGCGCTACCGACGGCTGGAATCGGTCCCAGGCCGCGGCAGCATCGGCGTACACCTCAGCGGCGATGTCGGCCAGCGGGTGGTCGGGGTCGGGGGCCGGGCCGATTCCGCCGCACTTGCTGTGAACCAGCGTGGACGACCGCTGCAACAGGTTGCCGAAGTTGTTGGCCAGATCGGTGTTGTAGCGGTGCTGGAGGGCCTCATGGCTGACCTCGCTGTCGGGGCCGAAAGGTGTGTCCCGAAGCAGGGAGTAGCGGAAGCCGTCCACGCCGAAGTCGTTGATGAGGTCGGTGGGAGAGATCTGGTTGAACGCCGACTTCGACATCTTCTCCCCGCCCACCAGCAGCCAGCCGTGGACGTGGTAGCGGGGCAGATCCTCAACACCGGCGGCCAGCAGCATAGCCGGCCAATACACGCAGTGGAAGCGGATGATGTCCTTGCCCAGCAGGTGATGCACTGACGGCCACCACTGGGCAAACCGCTCATCGTCGTTCCCATAGCCCGCCGCGGTGGCGTAATTGGTCAGCGCGTCGTACCACACGTAGAAAACATGGCCCTCGGCCCAGGGCACCGGGATGCCCCAGTCGATGGATGTGCGGGTGATGGAGATGTCCCGCAAGCCGCCCCGGATGATCCCCAACGCTTCGTTGCGGTAGCCCTCGGGGGTGATGTTCTGGGGGTTGGACTCGAACCACTTCAACAGCGGCTCTTCGAACTCGGAGAGCTTGAAGAAGTAGTTCTCCTCGGTCATCCGCTCTACTCGGCCCGACTCGATGTCCTCCTCCGTCACGTCTTCTTCTGACACGTAGGCCTCGTCGGATACCGAATACCAGCCGTCGTAGACCGCCGAGTAGATATAGCCGTTGTCGTAGGCCCGCTGCATGAGTGTCTGCACGGCCTGGTGATGGCGGGGCTCGGTGGTACGGATGAACTCGTCGTTGGCCACCCCAAGTTCGGCCCACGCTTCCCGGAAGCGCTGGCTGGTGTCGTCGGCCTGTTCCAATGGCGACAGACCGTTGGCCTCCGCCGCCCGCTGCACTTTGAGGCCGTGCTCGTCGGTGCCGGTCAAGTAGAAGACGTCCTCGCCCAAGAGCCGGTGCCAGCGGGTGACGGCATCACCGTTGAGCACGGTGTAGGCGTGGCCGATGTGGGGCGCGTCGTTGACGTAGAAGATCGGGGTTGTCAAGAAATAGCGCGACACCTCCTCAGACTACCGGCCCCAACGTCTGCCAAACGACGCGAACCTCACTCCACCCGATCGGCAGCACCGCCATAGAATATTCCTCCTATCCAGCAGTTTCATTGGCACCACCGATCCACACCTCATACCTGCGAGGTTGCACACAGGGCCCTTCTCCGACTTTATCGTAAACTGGGCACACCTCCGCTATCGTTTCATCCTCTCTAGGATACATAACCATCATTCGCACTGAATCCCCAGACCACACACTGGGTATTGGGATCTGGTTGACTTCGACAAATCTATTGCCAAAGGGAGAGTCACCATACACAGATGTATAGAGTTGTAGTGGCATTACATCTATAACCTGTTGGTTCGAATTCACAATAGCCGCATATGCCACCACATTTGGGATTGTTTGCAAAATTAAATTGGTTTTTGACCCAAAATGAGAAGTCGACTGTTCTATGCGAGCATATAAATCACGAAATTCCAAAATTCCGATGTCAGATGAGCCATACCAAGTCTGAATATTTTGAAAGTACGCGCGAAACTGATCTTCGCACATATGCAAATAGTAATGTGAGCGAAGAACCGCGTATCTGTATGTACCTGACTCGTACGTCCGCACGGGAGCTTCAGAATTGCATCGCGCTGACACCTGACCTGGTTCATCCTTATACACAGATCCGACATTGTGTTCCATAATGTAAAATGATCGGCTCAAATCAACATTTTCCGAAAATACAGCCGAAACCTCCAGATCTAAATCGTCTACCGTGGAAGCATCGTCACACTTCAATATCTGAAACGGTGCTAGCTCGCCAGGCTGAATAGAGAGTGGCCACTTCCAAGGTTCAGCATTTGGACAGATGCCACCTGAAGTAGTATCAACCGAAACATGTCTAGCAAACATATGCTCAGACAAATTACGAACGAACCCTCTAACTGTCCCGTCCAACAAGGTGACAGTGTCAGGGAGTACGACCACTTCTTCAACATTCTGAGAGATGTATACAGGATCTTGTGTAGTACCCAAAAGAACATCAACGATGGCCCAGTACCCTAGGTCTGTCTTCCGATCTCTCAAGATAAGTGCACCAGTAGAGTCACAAGGCTGTCGGGAGGGTCCATAATTAGAATCATTGGATTCAGCAATACCTATGGCGTTAATTACCGGTGGCAATGTCGAAGTTTCAGCCTGAAATGTGCCATCGATCCCAATCCACAATTGAAAGTCGATAGAATCGTATTTTCTGTCAATCCAAGGAGGCATACCTTCAAAGTTTATGTCGTTCAAAAAGCCTTCCAACCCTGGATTTCCCAAGTTATTGGGAAATATCATATTGGGATTTAGGGGGACTTTATTGACAATGTAGAAAGGGTCGGACAGATAGGAAAAATCGCTGACGCTATCAAGGGTGACGATGTCGTACTCTTCCCAAGAAACCTCACCGTGTCCTGGTAGGGCCTGCATTCCCAAGGATTCCTCCTCTATATGTTGCAAGAAATACGGTTGTAACTCCCGAAGATCAAGCAAATCAGCAGTGATTTGTATATCTTCAGGACCATCGGCGGTCCAGGGTCCAATAGGTTCCTCATCTAATCCCACAACCGCTTGAAAGATTCGAACATTGAAATCTTTTAGAACCTTACTGGATTCGAGTACCCTTACGAATTCTCGTCCCCTAACCGCCTGAGGTGCATAGATGAATGTCGACTCATCAACTGGCAAGACTCTCGAAGCCACAACATCTAGATCATCGCTCTTTACTAAGCCAGGTGGAAAAAAATAATCGAATTGTTCTACTGACTTAAGACGATATTTACTCGGATTGATGCGCATCATACTCTGCCAATCTTCCAAGTCATATAGGCGTTCATCGTGAATTACCAGCTGGGAGAGATTCGCACTATCACCAATTCGCAGAAAAGCTCGACTCAGATCTGGTTTAGTGGAGAGTTGTGCATCGACAGAAAAGGTGCCAATGTCTGTCCAAGAAGAAACCTCGATCTGGAATCTTGGCTCCCAATCAAACGCCACTTCGAAAGGAGCTCGTTCCCCTGGAAACAATGTAAAGGGCCATCGAACGCTTACACTCTTACTCAAGTCCCTACTTGTAATAGAAATTGTTACATTCCTAGCAAAATGAGTTGGAGACTGATTATATATAAATCCGCGGGCAACACAGCCATGAATTGTGACTCCCGATAAGGCAAGGTTATAACATGGTTTCAGGACTTGAGGTGGAAGTTCCCAGGAAAAGTGGCCATCATACCCCACCGGAAAGCCTGGTCTTTCGAAGAGCGCTGGATAGTTAGGAAAGGGGACTTGACCAGATTCTTCTTCTTTATCTTTACACTCCTCACCGAATGTATGTGACACCTCAAAGTCTTGGTGCGACACGATTGAAGATAAATTCCCAGCATTTGCTTCAGTGTTTTGAGAGTCGCTGGCTACTAGTTCTGATTCAATGTCCTGCATAGGAACCAAACCGTCGAGCTTGCTGTACCACAAGTGCGGGATTGGCATAACATCATCGACCCCCATATATCCATTCTGTCGTTCTCCACTGCTTAGTGCGAGAGATTTCTCCTGAGCTTCAGAAAACATGCCAGCTTGCTGGTCTGCTCCTTCAACAGCAGGAGCAGCCATCGGCTCGCCAACATTATTCTCATGAATCTCTCGAATAGTCCCTGAATTGTCTTCCCCAATGGATTCAGAAATTAGAGATTCTTGAACAGGCATGAAAGCTAAATCGCTTTCAACTGCATCAGGGACTCCATCAGTACTGCAGCCAATTATAATCAATGCCATCCAGCACAAGCTCCAGGGCAAACACGTATATTGGTTACGGATTCGCATGGCTGTCTCAGTAATCTCTATTTGAACTCAAGTGCAGTATTCATATGTTCTCCCACCAACAAAACGTGTGTGCGACTTGAGCAATTGATAATCTCGAACAAGTCTGCACTTGGAGTTCATGTTTGTCCGCTTCAGTGCCACCTTCGCGGTAAGGCACTGAAGCGTTAAACCACCCTTCGATACTCCTATCTTCACCTTCAGGTCCCACAACTTTCTTCAGCCCAAAGGGTGCATAGGTCTCCCCATGGCAAGTTCCCTTGTTATCGCCTTTATTTTCTACTGGGTTGTATCCGGGACTGCATCTAACAAACTCTCCAGACTTCACCGCTCGATAGATCGCAAAGCTTGAGGTCACTACTTCTGAGGGCCAAGGTGTTGTGACCGAGGAAAAGGGCCATTTAGAAGGCCACACTGCAAACTTTGTTCTGGTTACTGGATCAGTCAGGGAAATGAACGCACTAGGGTAGGGCGTGAAGGGATTATCGCCTGCTCCACCGTTAGGAGCATCATCGATCACCTTGCCCTGAGGATTTCCAGTGTCATATAGGAAGCATGGCATGGGAACCTTGTCTGAGGTCCAGCGACATAGTCGTTCGTGAATGCCTCCATCGACTTGATCAAGTGTGGTATTATCAATTTCTTTTACAATCCGGATGTTGAGCTTGTCACCCGCATATATATTGTTACTGTCAATTGTGTAGCGATCATAGCAGACATCAAGTATCTCCATCTGTTTCGTTATCTTATTTCCCTGTTCATCTTCCATAACTACATTCCAGGAGAACCTGACCTGCGACGATGTCGCCTCGCACTTCAGCCCCGTGGGCGCGGGCAGGACCGCCGCCAGGGTCGTGCACCTGGCTGTGCCGGTCTGGCCCCAGCCCGCAGAGTTCCACCCCTGCACCCTCACCGTATAGGCGGTGGACGCAGCCCGGTTCGAGAACGCATGGGACCGGCCCGAGGCCGTCGCCCATCCGCTGCCCCTCGACACCCGATACCGCACCGCCCCGCGCACCGAGCCCCAGCTCGCCGAGATGGAGCTCGCCGTGGTCGTACACGACACGACCGGCGCCGCAAGCGGCGCCATCGTCGTACACACGGTGCTGGGCTGCACTTGGTTCCAGGCGCTGGTGGGCGACGCCCGCCACCAGAAAAAGAACGTGTAGGACACGTTCGCCTCCAACCCGGTGAACACGGTCGACAGCGTCGAAGCGGCCAACAACCGCCCGTCCGCATACTGGCTCACGGTGGTGGCCCGGCCCGCATACCACTGATGCACCCGCGAATCGGCCCGCCACATCAGCTGCACTCCGCTAGCCGACACCGCACCGCACGACGGCGGGCCCACCGCGGTCGTGCAATACACCCCCGAGTAATACTGGGCCACACCACCCACATTCGAATGCACCCCGATGTAATACCTCGTCGACGACGACAACCCCCCGAACACCGCCGTGGTCCCAGACGTCGTCCTCACCGTCTGGCGGCTGCCCGCCACCGCCAACTACAACTTCGCCGTATAGTCATCAGCCCCAGAAACCCGATTCCACGAGAACACGATCACCGACGCCGTCACCGAACACGACAACCCCGTCGGCCCAGGCAAAACCTGCGCGCTGCCGCACACATAACCGCCTGCGCACATCGCCAAACCCCCAAAACCCTCCGGCGCCGGCCCCACCACCGCTTCTACCGCAACCGGCGCCTCCAAAAAACCGCCCTCAAACACAACAGCAACCGGCCCCGGCTCTCCTTCTCGGCCCGACCCGCCGACCCCAGCACCCGACTCTTCCAACCGGCCCAAACCCTCGTCCAGCGGGCCGTTCAGAGGAGGCGAACCCGGCACAGCCTCCACCCCACAAACCCATCGCCTCCGCTGCCGGCAGCGCCATCAACCTGGCCAGCCTCCAAACCGCCCCCGCCCGCAGGCGGCACACCCGGAACCGGCACACCCTCCCCCGACTGCGCCACAACAGGAACCGCCAAGCCCCCCGCCAACAAACACCACACCGCCAACACAACTAGGACGGGCCCGGCTCGAAATCCGCCAAGACCCCTGCCCATACCGCCAGATGCTACCCCAGGCCGCGCCAGCCCAGAGATCGCCCCCAGCGGGCCCGGCGATCCGAAACGAACTGCGGAATTTACTCCCCGAACCACTCGGCCGAGCGGCGGGCCAACTCGTCGGAGGGCACGTCTTCCACATGGGTGGACACGTTCCAGCGGTGGCCGAATGGGTCGACGAACATCCCGCTGCGGTCACCGTAGAAATGGGTCTCCACCGGTCGTTCGGCAGTGGCCCCGGCTGCGACGGCCTTGGCATAGGTGGCGTCGACGTCCTCCACATACACGCTGATGGTGACCGCAGTGCCACCGATGGTCTTGGGTCCGATCACCCCCATCTCGGGGTATTCGTCGGACACCATGATGAGGCTGTCGCCGATGGCCACCTCAGCATGGCCGATCATTCCTCCGGGGGCAGAAATCCGCATCCGCTCGGTGGCGTCGAACACCTCGACCATGAAGTCGATGGCCGCGGCTGCGCCATCCACACACAGGTAGGGGGTGACGCGGGGGTAGTCGTCGGGAATGGGTTTGACGTCGCTCATGGGGACTCCTCTGCCAACTGGGCCAGTACTTGGGACCTCTGGAAGGGTCAGTCTTTCAGACTGATCTGGTACACGGCTCGTCGGGACACTCCGAGGTCGGCGGCCACCGCGGCGGCCGCATCCCGTCGAGACAATCCTTCGGCCAACCTCTCCTCGAGAGCCTCCTGAATCTGAGGTGCTGAGGGCGGAGGCGGGTCGGGGCAGCCAGCCACCACCAGCACATATTCGCCGCGGGGCTCTGACTCGCCAACCCGGGCAACTGCATCGGCCATAGCGCCGCGCCAAACCTCCTCGTGCAGCTTGGTCTGCTCCCGCACGATGGCGACGTCCCGATCACCGCCCAGCGCTGAGGCCAAGTCGCCCAAAGTGCGGGCCAGCCGGTGGGGCGCTTCAAACAGCACCATGGTGCGAGGCTCGACTGACAGCGCGTGGAGGCGATCGGTGCGATGGCGCCCCTTCTTGGGCAGAAATCCCTCAAAGCAAAAGCGCCCCGTGGGCAGGCCGCTCACCACCAGGGCAGACAAGGCGGCCGACGGTCCGGGCACGGCCTCCACCTCGGCTCCGACCTTGAGCACCGCCTGCACCACCTTGGCACCCGGATCGGAGACCGCCGGGGTGCCGGCATCGGTGACCAGGGCCACCATGTTCCCGGCGACGATCAGTTTGGCGATCTCGGCCGCACTGGCCTTTTCGGTGTGCTCGTTGACCACCAGCAGGCGGGGCGCGTTCACCCCGGCATGGGCAAGCAGTTTTCCGGTGCGGCGAGTGTCCTCACAGGCCACCACGTCAGCGTCGGCTAATGCCTCCACCGCTCTCGGAGACAGGTCGCCCAGATTGCCGATCGGGGTGGCAACCAAAACCAACCTTCCAGCCATGCTTCCTCCCTGGCTCGCTCAACCCCACTCACTAGCAGTTTGCCGCACTTGCAGGTGATCGCCGGGCTTTAGGCCCCAGCGGGCAAACGAACCGGCCTCAGCTTCCAGCACTGCCCGGGCTCGCCACACCGGCAGGCCGATCCGAAAGCGGCCCATGGTGGCCGCCTTCAACACAACGAGATCGCGGTCCAGGTAAGCCACGTCAATGGGAAAGCGCATACCCAAGGTATGCACCGAGAACGCCGGACGGAGCAGCAGTGCTTTGTCGAACTCGTCTCGGCCCAACAGCCCAAGGGCCCGCTCCCGCCATCCCGTGGCGATCTCCACGGTGGCCAGCACCCGGTCGTTGCAGACGAGCCACGCCATGGGTTGATTTTCCAACTCCTGCGGCATTTGTTCAAGAGAAAGTTGCGCCGATTGCCTCGGTTAGACGTTGAAGCGGATCTCCATCACGTCGCCGTCGGCCACCGGGTAGTCGCGGCCCTCGGTGCGCATCACGCCCAGTTCCTTGGATTTGGTCCAGCCGCCCGCTTCCAGCAGCTCCTGCCAGCCAATCACGTCGGCCCGGATGAACCCTCTCTGGAAGTCGGTGTGGATCCGGCCCGCAGCTTCGGGGGCAGTGGCCCCCATGCGGAAGGTCCAAGCCCGGGTCTCCTTGTCGCCAGTGGTGAAGAAGGTCCGCAAGCCCAATAGGTCGTAGGCCGCATGGGTGAACCGGCCCAAGGCCCCCTCGCCCAAGCCCAGTCCCTGGAGCATCTCGGCCCGTTCCTCAGCGGAGAGCTGGGAGGCTTCGGCTTCGAGCTGCACGCACACCGCCATTACCCCAGCCCGGCCGTCAAGCTCGACGGCCACCGGTTCGATCACAGATTCGGCGTCGTCAAGCTGGTCCTCCCCGATGTTGACCACCGCCAGCACCGGGCGATTGGTGAGCAGGAAGCTCTCCCGCAGGTCGGCCCGCTGGCTGGAAGCCAAATCGCTGCGGTAGATGGGGATACCCTCGCCCAGCACGTCGGCGGCGGCTTCCAAAGCAGCCACTTCCCCGGCCAGCGAGCGGTCTTGGACCGCAGACTTGCGCCGCTTGACCAGCCGGTTCTCAACCGACTCCAAGTCGGCCAGCGTCAACTCGATCTCCAGCACCCGCAGGTGCTCCAAGGGGTCGGTGGGCCCGGGCACGTCGGGGTGGGCAAAGGCTCGGAGCACGTACACCACCGCGTCCACCTCACGGATGCCGGCCAGAAAGCGGTTACCCAGCCCCTCGCCCCGGCTGGCCCCCTCCACCAGACCCCCGATATCGGTGAACTGCACGCTGGCCGGCGTCACGGTGCGGGAGCCGCTTAGCTGGGCTATGGCATCAAGGCGGGGATCCACAACCTTGGCCACGCCTACGTTGGAGTCGGTGGTGGCGAAAGCGTAGGGGGCGGCCAGCACGTCTGACCCGATCAAGGCGTTGTATAGGGAAGACTTGCCGGAGTTGGGCAGACCGACGAACCCGAAGCGTTCCACGGGTCGTTCACGCTACCTGGAGTCGGTAGTCTTTCTAGAGACGCGGAGGTTTGAATGTCGAAGCGCACCCAAAAACGCAAGGCCCGAGCAAGGCGCAAGAAGGCCAACCATGGGCGGAAGCCCAATGCCGGGCGCAACAGCTGAACCGAGATCTCCCCTGTCAACGCCGCCGGACGAAGCAACTGGACCCAACCCTTTCCCTTCGCCCCTCTCTGCGGGCACGCTGATCTACGACGGCGACTGCGGGTTCTGCACCGCGACCGCCCGCTGGGTCGAGCGTCGGCTGAGCAGCGATTACCTGGTGGTCCCCTCCCAGCAAACCGACCTGGCCGCCCTCGGACTCTCCGACGACGACGTGACTCGCTCTGCCTGGTGGATCGACCCCGACGGCACCCGCTTCGACGAGCACCGTTGCATCGCCAAATCCTTACGGGCCATGCGCGCCCCTTGGCCCGCGCTGGGCCGCCTGCTCACCTTGGGCCCAATCAGCCCGCTCGCTGGCTGGACTTATCGCCTGGTGGCCAACAACCGCTATCGCATCCGCTGGCCGGGCACAACGAAGTGCGATCGGTAGCCGCGGCGGCCTAGACCGCGGCGACGCCAATTCAGACCGCAGCGGCCTCCTCGATCTGGAAGTCCTCGTATTCTTCGCCGGTGTCCACCCAGTCTTCGAACTCGATGACGTGGATCTCCTCAAAGCGGCGGCGCAGCCAGCCGTCGCCGGCATCTAACAGTCCCAGCTTCTTGCAGTTGGGCACGATCTTGGAGAACAGGATGTTCTGGAACGGCTTCTGTTCGGCGGGCAACGACAGGAAGTTCTCCACCATGGGCCGCACCGGCACGCCCAAGCGCTCCCACACCTCTTGGGACAAGAACCGGTCGCGCATCCGCACCGCAGCCTCGAACGCAAACTCCTGGCGCTCTCGCAGCTCGGCCACAGTCAGCTCGCTGTAGAACTCCTGGAGGCTGAGCACGCCGAAGGCCACATGGCGGGCCTCATCGGCCATCACATAGCGGAGGAGCTGCTTGAGCAGCGGCTCGGGGGTGAGCTGATGCATGAAGCCGAAGGCGGCCAGGGCCAGGCCCTCCACCATGATCTGCATGCCCAGATAGGTCATGTCCCAGCGGCTGTCGTTGATGATGTCGTCGAGCAGCATCTTGAGGTGGACGTTGATCGGATATGAGTCGCCCAGCTTGGTGTCGATGTACTGGCCGAACACCTCCACATGTCGGGCCTCGTCCACCACCTGGGTGGCGGCGTAGTACTTGGCGTCGATCCACGGAACGGTCTCGACGATCTTGGCCGTACACAACAGGGCCCCCTGCTCGCCGTGGAGGAACTGGCTCATGCGCCATTTGAAGGTCTCC
This sequence comes from bacterium, assembly GCA_026708015.1. Lineage (NCBI taxonomy): Bacteria > bacterium. The sequence continues at coordinate 68,775 of JAPOVT010000046.1, read as the reverse complement.
AGAGAGAACTCCCGCCACTCCGCATCGCCCCAGTTGTCAGTGGGCAGACGGCGGCTCTTGTCGCGCTCGAACTCGGGAGTGAAATTGGACTCGGAGAAGACGGAAAACGCCTCATAGGGGTCCACCTCAATCGACCAGTCCAGGTCGGTTTGAGCATTCCATTGCGATGTCTTGGCCTTCTCGTACAGGCGCTCCAGTTGGGGCCGAGCCCCCTTGGCGTAGTCCCAGGTGAACAGAGCGTCGCTGTTGTCCTGAACGGCGTGGATTATCGAGGTGACGTCGCTGTTGGTTCGAGAGATGTCGATGATGGTGTCGATGTCGTTGACGTTGGCGCGACCGATGATTTCCTCGTCGGTGCGAACAGGTGGAGCCATCTCTTCCTCCTCAGCCGCCCTTGGCTGTTGCGGCTTCTTGAATGTTACTGCCGACAGACCGGAATGAGACTTCGGTCACTCCAGGCGGTTCAAGCCCTCGATGACCACTCCGGCGGCCGCACCGCCGTCCACCGGCAAGTCGGCCCCGGTGATATGGGAAGACTCGTCGGAGGCCAGAAACAGCGCGGCGGCGGCGATGCACTCCAAGGGAACCTCGCCGGGGATGCCCCGATTGTCAGAGTAGGCCGCCGTCTCATCCATAAACGCCATCATCTGGTCAAACCACTGGGCGTACATGGCCGGGTTGCCGCCCGCGGGACACACGTTGTTGACCCGGATGCCGGATCGGCCCAACTCCAGGGCGGCGCAGCGCATCAGCCCGCCGAGGCCGAACTTGCTGGCTCCGTAGGCGGAAATCCCGTTCATGCCGATGAGCCCATCAATGGAGCTGATGTTGACGATCGAACCGCCCCCGGCCGCTCGCATCGGACCGATCACCGCCCGCATACCCAAGAATGGCCCCACCAGGTTCACGTCCAACACTTGGCGGTAGATGTCGGCTGAGGTGCGCTCGATGGGTCCCATGTGCAAGATGGCCGCGTTGTTGACCAGCACGTCCACCTGCTCCATGCCGCTCACCACCTCGTCCCAGTGGGCCTCGTTAGTCACGTCGAGTTTGACGATTCCGTCGCCCTCGGCAATGTCGGTGGCCACCACCACTGCCCCTTCGTCCCGGAACATCTGGGCGATCACCGAACCCGTGCCCCGGGCCGCGCCGGTAACGATGGCTGTCTTTCCTGCAAGCCTTGTCATGGCGACAGCGTAGACACTTTGAGGCTCTGCCAACTCACTGGTCCGACACTGTGATTGTCGTCTCCCTGAACTAGCCTCGTGAGTCCAACCACTGGCATCAGACGGAGGGGTTCAGATGCGCAAGAAACTCATTGCTTTGTTCGCCCTGCTGTTTTGCCTGGCCCTGGTAGCGGCCAGCTGCGGCAACGACGACGATTCGGAATCGGCTCCAGCGCCCGCGCCTACCGAGGCTCCGGCACCAACCGAAGCGCCGGAGCCTGAGCCCACTGAGGCCCCAGCCCCCGAACCAACCGAAGCGCCGGAGCCTGAGGCGCCAATGGCGCCTTCTGGGGCTTTGATCTCGTTGGAGGAGGAATGCGAAGCGTGGGGCGGCATTCAAGCCCCCGACGGCTTCCAGGTGAACATGGTCACCGACATCGGCAAGGTGGACGACGGCACGTTCAACCAGTTCGCCTACGAGGGCATGGTCGGAGCGGCCGAGTGCTTCGGCATCGAGGACACCAGCGTCATCGAAACCGCATCAGAGGCCGACTACGACGCCAACTTGAGCACCTCGGCCAGCGAGAACCCCGACGTGCTCATCACCGTGGGCTTCCTGCTCGGCACCGACACCATGGCGGCGGCCGAGGAGAACCCCAACATCAACTACATCGGCATCGACCAGTGGCACCCCGAGTACCCGTCCAACTACGTGGGCGTTCTGTTCAACGAGCACGAGGGCGGCTTTATCGCCGGTGCCCTGGCCGCCTCGCTCAGCCAGTCGGGCGTGGTCGGCGTGGTTGCCGGCCGCGAGGACGTACCCCCGGTGGTGAAGTTCGTCAACGGCTACGAGGCCGGTGCCAAGTACATCAACCCCGACATCCAGGTGCTGTCGGTGTACAACGAGAGCTTCACCGATCCGGCCAAGGGCGCGTCTGACGCCCAGCAGTTCATCGGCGACGGCGCTGATGTGATCTTCGGCGCCGGCGGTCCCACCGGCTCCGGCGGCATAAAGGCCGCCGCTGAAGCCGGGGCCTGGGGCATCGGCGTGGACCAGGACGAGTACTACACCACCTTCAACGGCGGTACGGCTCCTGGTTCGGAGCATCTGGCCAGCTCAGCCATCAAGCGGGTTGACCTGTCGGTGTTCCGCAACATCGCCACCACCATCCAAGGCACCTTCGCCGGTGGGCCATTCGTGCTGACCGCCGAGAACTTGGGCATCACTTACGCCCCATTCCACGACGCCGCGGTGAGCGCCGAAGCGGCCGCCAACGTGGAGCGGGTGCGGGCCGGACTGGCCGCCGGCAGCATCAACACCGGTGTGTGCGGCATCGACGGCCTGTTCATAGGCGAAGGCTCCCTCTGCGACTGACCCACCACATTCAATGAAGGGCGGCGGCTGAGCGATCTCAGCCGCCGTCTTTCGCGAGGGGCTTAGACAAGAGTGCCAAGCATGTCCACTAGCCTCGGATTTGTTTGTCCAGAGGATGTCATAGGGTGCTCCTAATATGGGGGCATGACGCAGTGCGCGCCAGGACGTAGCCTCTAGTGATGTCAAGCTCGCTAGAACTTGATGGCTTGAAGACAGCGGCTGCCGAGTTCTCCGAGTCACTTCGCGGCACACCGATTCCCGAATTGTTCGGCACGACAGACGGCAAGGCGCTGGGCACCTGGGTCGAGGAGAGCTTCAACGAGTTCCTCGCAGAGCGGTACGCGTATGAGCCTGGAAACGCGGCTCGCGGAATCGACTTTCCTGAACTGGAAGTTGATCTCAAGGCGACATTTCTCAGACAACCGCAGTCATCGTGCCCGTTTCGCGACGCATCGCAAAAGATCTTCGGGCTGGGCTACGACCTGCTCGTGTTTGTTTACGAAAAAACCGACACCCACGAGACCCAGTCTGCTGCCATCGATGTTCGCCACGCACTGTTCATCGACCGGTCTAGGACCGGCGACTACCAGACGACGACAGGAATCCTTGAGATCCTCGACCGCGGCGGAAATGTCGACGACCTCGTTGCCTTCATGGAAGACCGAAATCTGCCGCTAGACGAAATCGGTCGCACGGCCTTGGCCGAACGAGTTCTCAGCGAACCCCCGACACAGGGTTACATCACAATCAGCAATGCCCTTCAGTGGCGGCTTCAGTATGGCCACGCAATCGCAAACGCAGGAGGGGTCGACGGTGTCCAAGACCTCATCTCGTAAGGAACTCGGCGACTTCCAGACGCCTAGGGAGCTCGCAGTGGAGTGCACTCAAGTTTTGGCGACGATCCAGCGTGGAACGCGCCGGGTACTGGAACCGACATGTGGCCAGGGGAGCTTCATGCTCGCTGCTGCTTCGATTTTTGAGCCATCCATCGAAATGGTGGGAGTAGAGATACAACCTGCCCATGCCGATGTCGCGCGCCACCATCTCAACTGCTCGGCCACCAAAGACGTTACGTGGCGAGTCGAGGTGGGTGACATGTTCCGCCACGACTTGGGCAAGCTCCAATGGGAGATGGATGGGCCACTGCTGGTCCTCGGGAATCCGCCATGGGTCACGTTGTCTGACCTCGGCGCAATGGACTCAGTCCAGATTCCCGATCGCACGAACTTGCGTTCCGTGCGGGGGATCGATGCGCTTACGGGTGAATCGAACTTTGACGTCGCCGAGTACATCTGGATGCGGCTACTTACGGAATTGCGTCGAGAAGAACCGACGATCGCGCTCCTTTGCAAAACCTCCGTCGCACGCCGGGTTCTCACGCTGGCAGCCCACCTGGATCTACATGTGGCTGAATCGTTCCTGTGGCGCATCGACGCAAAGAAGTCGTTCGGGGTAGCAGTTGATGCCTGCCTCTTCGCTGTTCGGCTCGATGGGGCTAGCCACAACTACCAATGCCATGTCTTCGATTCACTAGATGCAAGCTGCCCGACGAGCACCATGGGACTGGTTGAGGGCGCACTTGTCGCTGATGTGAATGCTCACGCTGCATCCCGCCAATTTGACGGTTCGTCGCCAGTCGAGTGGCGACAAGGCGTCAAGCACGACTTGGCAGCTGCCATGGAGCTTCGCTCTGACGAAGGCGGCAAACTCCACAACGCGCTCGGCGAGGCCGTTGAGGTCGAAGACGACTGGGTTTACCCGCTCCTCAAGGGCTCAGACATAAACAAGGGTAGGCCTCCAGAACGCTATGTGATCGTGACTCAGCGGTCGCTCGCAGATGAGACGAGGAGCCTCCGATACACAGCACCCAAGCTCTGGGGCTATTTGCAGACCCACGCGGAACAATTCGCTGCCCGTAAGTCATCGATCTACCAAAACCGAGCGGCTTTCTCAATGTTCGGCATCGGGCCTTACACATTCGCACCATGGAAGGTCGCGGTCTCTGGCCTCCATAAGACCCCTCGGTTCCAGCTCGTAGGTCCAAGCGAGGGTACTCCCGTCCTATTCGACGACACGTCGTACTTCCTGCCGTGCGAGACCGCGCCTGAGGCAGCCATCCTTCTCAGTGTGATGACGAGTGAAGCCACAACCCTCCTCCTCAAGTCGTTGCTGTTCGCTGACACAAAGCGGCCCGTGACAAAGAAGCTTCTGCAGCGCGTAGATCTCGCTGCCATTCTTCGCCACAACCGTGCAGGTATCGAGAAAGACGCGCGTGCCGCTCTTGATAAAGTCGGTCAGCACCTAAATGCTGCGGCGATTGCTCATGCAGTCGACCAACTCTTGCAGCAGTGGGGCGAGGCTCACGATGCACCGTCGCTCTTCAATGTCATCGACCTTGCCACACACGAGCCTGCCAGCGTCCACTGACCACAGTCGTAATCACGGCATTCACGAGAAACGGCCTGTGGACGGCCACTTCTCCAATCGGCCTCTCGAGCACATTTCGGACCCTTGAGAAAGGACTCGAAGCTTGAGCATCTCGTGGATGGGGTAGCAGCTGGCGTCATTTGGCGTAGCCTGGGCTGCGCATGGCTCAGGCAAGCGGGGGCGCGGCACGTCCGGTGCTGGAGGTCGAGGGCATCACCAAGGCCTTTCCAGGGGTGATTGCCAACGACGACGTGAGCCTCACCCTCAATCAGGGTGAAATCCATTGCCTGCTGGGAGAGAACGGCGCGGGCAAGAGCACCCTGATGAACATGGTGTTTGGGCTCTACCGGCCCGACCGCGGCACCATTCGGGTGCGAGGCGAACAGGTACACTTTCAAGACTCCGGCGAGGCCATCGCCCGGGGCATCGGCATGGTCCACCAGCACTTCCAGCTGATCCCGGTGTTCACGGTGGCCGAGAACATCATCTTGGGCAACGAGGTCACCAAAGGAGCGTTCCTTGACCTCGACACCGCTCGCCGCCAGATCGACGCCCTGGCCAAGCGCTACGGGCTTGCCGTGGACCCCGACGCCACCGTGGGCGAGCTCTCGGTGGGTGAACAGCAGCGGGTGGAGCTGGTCAAAGCCCTGTTCCGCGACGCCGACATCTTGATCCTCGACGAGCCCACCGCGGTGCTCACCCCCGGCGAGGTGGACGACTTCTTCGAGGTGGTGGAGAGCCTCACCGGCCAGGGCAAGTCCATCATCTTCATCACCCACAAGCTGCGCGAGGTGCTGGCGGTGGCCGACCGCATCACCGTGCTGCGGTCTGGGCGGGTGGTGGGAACCACCACGGCCGAGGGCGCCACCCAGCAGTCTCTGGCCAACCTGATGGTGGGCCGCGACGTGGTGTTCAGGGTGGAGAAGGCCGAAGCCGATCCCGGAGCACCGGTCATTCGAGTGCAGGGCCTGCGTTCGCAAGACGACCGGGGAGTGGAGACGGTCACCGGATTGGACGTGGAGGTGAGAGCCGGAGAGATCTTCGGCATCGCCGGCGTGGAGGGCAACGGCCAGCGAGAGCTAGTGGAGACCGTCTGCGGAATGCGTCCGGCAACCGGGGGACGAGTGGAGATGCTCGGCCGGGACACCACCGACTGGACTCCCCGCAAAATCAACGAGCTGGGCGTGGCCCATGTGCCGGAGAACCGCAGCAAGCACGGGGTGGTGGCCCAATACACCATCGCCGACAATTTGGTGCTGAACCGCTATCACCACGGCAGGTTCTCCAATCTCGGCGTGCGCAATACCGCAGCCATCAACGCTGAGGCCGAAGAGCTGGTGGAGCAGTTCGACGTCCGCACTCCCGGGGTTGACGCCACCATCGACACCCTGTCGGGCGGCAACCAGCAAAAGGTGATCGTGGCCCGAGAGCTGACCGGTGACCTCAAGGCCTTGATCGTGGCCCAGCCCACCCGGGGCCTCGACGTGGGCTCGATCGAGTTCATCCACCGCAAGATCATCGAGCTGCGCGACCAGGGGGTGGCGGTGCTGTTGGTGTCGGCCGAGTTGGACGAGATCGTGTCGCTGTCCGACCGGATCGGCGTGCTCTACCGGGGCCGACTGGCCGGAACGGTCAACGCCGCCGACGCCACCCGCGAAGAGCTCGGCCTGCTCATGGCCACCGGCAGCGCGGGAGGCCAGTCGTGAACGGCGCCAAGAATGCCAACGCCGGGATTGGGCGGGCCGCCAGCCAGGTCCACCGCCTGCTCACCGAGGCATGGCGGCTCCAGCCGCTGTACGTATCGCTCTACGCCATCTTGTTGTCGTTCGTGGTCGGCGGCGTGCTGATCTCCATCATAGGGGTGAACCCTTTCACCGCCTACTGGGCGCTGTTGCGGGGCATGGTGGGTGGGGGCGACCAGATCGCGGGGTCGATAGCCCGGTCGGCGCCGTTCATCGGATCGGCGTTGGCCTTGGCTTTCGCCTTTCGAGCCGGGCTGTTCAACATCGGTGCCGAGGGCCAGCTGCTAGCCGGCGGCATCACCGCGGCCTATGTGGGGGCGCTGTCGTGGATGTCCGACCTGCCCGGCATCGTGGCCATCCCGCTGATCCTCATCGCCGGCACGCTGGGGGGTGCCTTCTGGGGCGGGATTCCCGGCGTGCTGCGCACCAAGACCGGGGCCCACGAGGTGATCAGCACCATCATGCTCAACTCCTTGGTTCTATTCGGGGTCCGCTGGATGGTGAACTCCCGCGATCCAATAGTGCTGCGCGACACCGAGAGCACCGTTCCCCGCACCGACCCCATCTCCGACACCGCGGTCTTGCCCGAGCTGGTGGACAGCCAGCCCGTTCTCCACACTGGCCTATTCGCCCTACTGGGCGTGTGCCTGGTGGTGGCGTTCGTGCTCAATCGCACCACGTTCGGGTTCGAGGTGGGCACGGTGGGGCTGAATCCTCACGCCTCCCACTACGCCGGGATCAACGTGAACCGGGTGATCGTGGCCTCGATGGCCGCGTCGGGAGCGTTCGCCGGGCTGGCCGCGGCCTCGGAAATCTCGGGCACCAACGGCTTCTTCCAGCCGGGTACTTTCTTCCTGATGGGCTTCGACGGCATCGCCATCGCCCTGTTGGCCCGCACCAACCCGGTGGCCATCATCGCCGCCGCGCTTCTCTGGGGGTCGATGCTGTCGGGGGCACCGCTGATGCAGCAGGAAGCCGACGTTTCCATCGACGTTGTGCGGATCATCCAGGCCATGGTGCTGCTGTTCGTGGCCGCTGACGCCATCGTCCGCTACCTGTTCCGGGTACGAGAAATGGACCAAAGCCCGTTCAAGGCCACATCCGTCGAGGGGTCAGTGTGAACATGAATGACCACACCACGAGCACAGCTTGGATATCAGTGCAACCCCGGAGAATCGTGTGACCACCGTGGAGCACGCCGCGGGCGCGACCGGAGCCTCGGAGCGGGCTGGTCTGAATCGCCAGTCGGTGACCGGGCTGGTCTTCGGGCTGCTGGGAGTGGCCTTGATCGCCGGGGTCGCCCCGGCCATCAGCGGCACCAGCCGGACGTTCGACTTTGAGCCGCCCCCCGACCCGGCCGGTATCGGATTCCATCCCCCCACGTGGGTGATCGCCATCGGGGTGCTGTTCCTGGTCGCTGCGGTGCTGGGATTTGCACCGCCCGAGACCCGACGATGGGCTAGCCCGGCTCGGCTCTTGAGCGCCATAGCCCTGATCCCATTGGTGCTGGTGCTCAGCCTGGCGCTATCCGACAACCCCAGCACCAACATCATCAACCTGTTCAACCAGTCGCTGGTGCTGGCCACCCCACTGGCATTGGGGGCCACCACCGGCCTGTGGTGCGAGCGGTCGGGCATCATAAACATCGGCATCGAGGGCACCATGCTGGCCGGTGCCGGCATCGGCTACATGACCTACGCCACCATCGGAGATGCCCAGTCCACCGGATTGCTGTGGTTCTCCATACTCATATCGGTATTGGCCGGCGGACTGGTGGCCTCCCTTCTTGCCGTGCTGTCCATCCGCTTCGGCGTGAACCAGATCGTGGCCGGGGTGGTGATCAACCTGTTCGCCTTGGGGCTGACCGGATTCCTGCGCTCGGAGGTGATCGTCAAGACCGGCATCACCACCGGGGTGGGAACCTCCGAGTTCGGGTTGCCCTTGCTGTCGGAAATTCCGGTGATCGGCGACCAGCTTTTCCGGGGTAAGCCCATCTACTGGATGATGTACCTGGTGGTGATCGGCACCTGGCTGGTCATGTTCCGTACGCCGTGGGGTTTGCGGGTGCGATCGTGCGGAGAGAACCCCCACGCCGCCGAGACCCTGGGTGTGAACGTGATTCGGATCCGCTACCAGTCGGTGATCTTGGGCGGGCTGATTGCCGGTTTGGCCGGGGCCTGGTTCTCCATGGAGTCGCAAACCCGCTTCGAGGACAACATGACCAACGCGGCGGGGTTCATCGCTCTGGCCGCCCTGATCTTCGGGAAGTGGACCCCGTGGGGCGCATTTGGTGGGGCGCTGCTGTTCGGCTTCTCCCGGGCGCTGGGCACCCGCCTCCAGCTCCTCGGGGTAGAAGTGAGCGGGTTCGAGATTCCCAGCGAGTTCCTCCAGGCCCTGCCGTTTGTGGTCACGCTGGTGGTGGTGGCCGGTGCGGTGGGCCGGTCGATCCCACCTGCGGCTGCGGGCCAGCCGTTCCAGCGAAGCAAGTAGCGGAAGCAGAAAAGAGCACTGATGGGCACTGAGCAGGCGATCTCTTGGGATGAGTTGTGGGCTGCCGCCCATGAGGCCTCCACGGGGGCCTATGCCCCGTACTCGAAGCTGTCGGTGGGCGCGGCCGGGCTGACCGACGACGGTCGGGTGGTAACCGGGTGCAACGTGGAGAACGCCTCCTACGGGCTCACCCTGTGCGCCGAATGCGGCTTGGTCGGCGACCTGCACCGCACTGGCGGCGGGCGGCTGGTGGCGGTGGCGGTGACCGATGGCGACGGAAACCCGCTCACCCCCTGTGGACGCTGCCGCCAACTGCTCTATGAGGCGGGTGGCGCCGCCTGCCAGGTAAACGAGATCCAGACGGTGGGCGAGTTGCTGCCCGGCGCCTTCGGCCCCGACGACCTGCCGTGAACACGGTCGATCTCATTGTCGCCAAGCGGGACGGTGGCGAGCTGAGCGACGAGCAAATCGACTGGTTCATCGAAGGGGTCACCTCGGGCTCCATCCCAGCGGAGCAAGCCGCCGCCCTGCTCATGGCCATTGTGTGGCGGAGGATGACCGGCCGAGAACTGGCCACTTGGACCGCGGCCATGATCAACAGCGGCCAGCGGCTGGACTTGTCGAGCCTGGCGCGGCCCACGGTCGACAAGCACTCCACCGGCGGAGTGGGCGACAAGGCGTCGCTGGTGCTCTGCCCCCTGGTGGCGGCCTGCGGCGCGGCGGTGCCCCAGCTCTCGGGGCGGGGCCTGGGCCATACCGGTGGCACCCTCGACAAGATGGAGGCCATCAGCGGCTGGCAGGCCGCCCTCAGCCACGATCAATTCCTGGGCCAACTCCAAGACGTGGGCGCGGTGATCGCTGCGGCCACTGCCGACCTGGCTCCCGCCGATCGGGTGTTGTACGCCCTGCGGGACGTGACCGGGACGGTGGCGTCGATCCCGCTGATCGCCAGCTCGATCATGTCCAAGAAGATCGCCGAGGGAACCGCCGGGCTGGTGCTGGATGTGAAGTTCGGCTCGGGGGCGTTCCTGCCCGACCCCGCTATGGGCGAGGAACTGGCCCGCACCATGGTCGGATTGGGCCATGCCCACGGGGTGGACACCGTGGCGCTGCTCACCGACATGGACCAGCCATTGGGCCTAGCCGCGGGCAACGCCCTGGAGGTGGCCGAGGCGGTCGAGACATTGGCCGGGGGCGGACCCGCCGACTTGTTGGAGGTGACCCTGGCTTTGGCCCAGGAGATGGTGGCCATCGCCGGCCTGGACTCCGACCCGGCCGATGTGCTGGCCTCGGGCCGGGCCATGGACGTGTGGCGGGCCATGGTGGCGGCCCAGGGCGGCGATCCCGCCGCTCCCCTGCCCGCCGCCCCGGTGGTGGACCACTGGACTGCCCCGGCCGACGGGGTGGTCAACCGCATTGACGCCCTGGCCGTGGGAGTGGCGGCCTGGCGGCTGGGCGCGGGCCGAGCCCGCAAGGAGGACGACGTGTCGGCGGTGGCTGGGGTGCTCCTACGCCGGGTCCACGGTGACAGCGTGGCGGCCGGCGAGGTGATCGCCGAACTCCACACCGACGACCCTTCCCTGCTGCCCGCGGCCCACGAGGCCTTGAGCACCGCCCTGACCATCGCCGACACCGCTCCCGAGCCTCGCCGCCTGATTGCCGCTCGGATTCCGTACGATTAGGGCAGTGATTCATCCGACAATCGAAGAAGTAAGAGCCGCTCCCAAAGTCCTGTTGCACGACCACCTGGACGGCGGACTGCGCCCGCAGACCGTGGTGGAGCTGGCCGCCGAGACCGGCTACAACAACCTGCCCACCACCAACGCCGACGAGCTGGCCCGCTGGATGGTGCGAGGGGCCAGCCGGCTGGACCTCACCCTGTACCTGGAGACCTTCGCCCACACCGTGGGTGTCATGCAGACCAGTGACGCCCTGGAGCGAGTAGCGGCTGAGTGCGCCGAAGACCTGGACGACGATGGCGTGGTTTACGCCGAGGTGAGGTTTGCTCCCGAACTCCACACCGAAGCCGGGCTGAGCCTGGACGAGGTAGTGGAGGCGGTAGTGGCCGGCTTCGAGGCGGGAAGCGCCAACCGCAACATCCGCATCGGCACGCTGGTCACTGCCATGCGCACCGCGGCTCGCTCGCTGGAAATCGCCCAGCTGGCCATCCGCCATCGCGACCGGGGCGTGGTGGGCTTTGACATTGCCGGAGCCGAGGCCGGCAATCCTCCCACCCGCCACCTCGACGCATTCCATCTGATTCAGCGGGAAAACTTCCACTTCACCATCCACGCCGGGGAGGCCTACGGCCCGCCGTCCATCTGGGAAGCCGTGCAGTACTGCGGCACCGAGCGCCTAGGCCACGGCGTCCGCATCGTTGATGACATTGATTTCGGCCCCGATGGCACCCCAAAGCTGGGCCGTTTGGCCGCATTCGTGCGGGACCGGCGCATCCCATTGGAGCTGTGCCCAACGTCCAACGTCCACACCGGGGCAGCGCAGTCCATCGCCGAGCACCCCATCAAGGTGCTGAGCGATCTGCGCTTCCGGGTCACGGTCAACACCGACAACCGCCTGATGAGCGCCACCTCCATGACCCAGGAGGTGATGCAATTGGTGGACGAATTCAGCTTCAACTGGGCCGACATCCAGTGGCTGACCATCAACGCCATGAAGAGCGCGTTCATCCCCTTCGATGAGCGGCTGGAGATCATCAACAAGGTCGTAAAGCCAGCCTACGGCCCCCTCGCGTTGTGACCGTGGCCACCATTGAAATCGTCGGTCTCGACGCTGACGACACCCTGTGGCACAACGAGTCGATCTTCGCCGACTATGAGGAGCGCATGGCCAGCCTGGTGGCCCGTTACCTGCCCGATGTGGACTTCCACGAGCGGCTCATCGAGCTAGAGCGCCACAACGTGGCCATCTTCGGCTACGGCATCAAGGGGTTCGTGCTGTCGATGATCGAAACCGCCATCGAGGCCACCGAAGGACAGATCACCGCGGAGGAGATCCACACCATTGTGGGCTGGGCCAAGGAAATGCACGCCCACCCAGTGGAGTTGCTCGACGGAGTAGCCGAGACCATCGAGGCGTTGGAGCACCGCTATCGCCTGGTGATCATCACCAAGGGCGACCTATGGAACCAGGAAACCAAGATCGCCGCCTCCGGGTTGGCCGATCACTTCGACGCAGTGGAGATCGTGGCCGAGAAAGACGAGGCCACCTACTCCCGCCTGTTCGACCGCCACGACATCGCCATCGACCGATTCGTGATGGTGGGAAACTCGGTGCGCTCCGACATCGAGCCCGTGGTCGCCCTCGGCGGCCGAGGCGTCCACATCCCCTACCACCTCACCTGGGATCTAGAGCACGCCACCATCTCCCCCCACGATCGGTGGGTTGAACTCTCCGACATCCGCCAACTCCCCTCCTGGCTGGCCGCCCAGTAGAGAACTCCAAGCGGCAGGAGCTAGTCGAGGCGAGAGCGGGTCAGTCAGGATTCGAAGGGATTGATTACTCGGATGCCGTCGTAGTCCTGTTCGGAGCTCATGTCCTCGGAATAGACGACCTCGCAGCCCATCGCACCCGCCGCGGCCAAGATCGCACTGTCCCAATACGACAGTCCGAAACGTTGGCTGATAGTCACGGCCTGTTGGAAGATCTGCTCCGTCACCGGCTGAACGGGGTAGCTGTCAATGGCCTCCAGAAAACGCAGCGCCTGTTCGGAGGTGAGTGCGTCGGCGCGGCTCGGGCGGGTCGCTTGAACGTAGAACTCCTGGATCACCTGCACCGAGAGAGCTAGATCGCCGTCTTCCAACAGCGAAAGGGCGCGGCCGCGCTTGTACGAGTCCTCAGACAACGCGCTGACGGCGTACAACAAGATGTTGGTGTCAACGAAGCGCACTGCGTTCATACAGGGCGTCCCGAGGCACATGGGCGGCTACCCGTAGACCTCCGCCATTGCCGGTGATGTCGTCGATGGCCTCACCCAGCAGCCTATGTCGGCGCTCAGCTTCTGTTTCCGCCAACACATCGGCCCCGGCCGCCGCCTGGTCGCCCCGGGCAAGCCCCTGGAGGTAGCCCCGCACCAGGGCCGACACCGAAGTGTCCAGCTCCGCTGCTCGAATTCGTGCCAGTCGGTGCGTTTCCTCATCCACCGCCACCGTGATATTCCTCACCGATTCTCCTCCAGAGTCCCGATCTGATTGTCACAGTATCACATAAAATGTGAAACACAACAGAGAATCGGTCCTAAGCCATGAACGAGGGGCATGGGGCCTCTCAGCCCGAACGGTCGTCGAGGCGGTCGGTGCTGGGGTCGAATGTGGGGAGCTGGTGTTGGACGGCGCCTTGATGGGAGGTCAGCTCGTCGTACACCATGGCCTCCACCTCGTCCCAAGTGGTGGCCCGGGGTGGGTCCAGGTCCCGGTTGTAGGGCTGGTCGAACACGATGACGGTTCGGCCCTCGGCCCGCAGAGCCTCGACGTTGTGGGGGGCGTCTTCGATGTAGACGTGGGCGTCTACTGCGGTCTTGCCGCCCACGAAGCACAGGTCTCGGTAGGGGATCTTGGCCTTGTCGAGCCACTCTGCGGTGTCGCCGGCGGCGATGGCATGATCCCAGTTGGTATAAAGACGGTGGGTGATGATGCGGATCCACGCCCCGGCCTCCGACAGCCGCCACAGGGCTCGGGAGGCACCGGGCATGGCCGGCATGTCGGCCAGCATTCGATGCTCCACCACCGCCCGTCGGTGGTAGGTCTCGAAGTCGCCGTCCTCGAATCCCCATTCTTGGAAGCCCCAGCCGCACTCCAGGGTCAACGACTCTTCAGACACACCCTTTTCCCTCGCGACGATCCTTCGGAACGCCACCGTGTGCTGGGCGCACACCCCGTCGAGGTCGACGCCGAGCACAAACGGACCGGGGCTCATCTTCCCTTGGGGTGCCAGACAGTCTTGGTTTCGCAGAAGGCGTTGATGAGGTAGGGGCTCTGGGCGGACTCATCGGCCCACTGGCGCTCGGCGGCCGATGCGCTTACCACCCGGGTGATGGTGGCCGCGGCCTGGCGGGCCGCAGCCGCGCCCTGCTCGGAGTCGCAACCGGTCAGGTCCAGCGAGTCCACCGCCACGTGGCCAGCCAGCGGGGGGACGAGCTCATCGCGGTGGCCGGTAATGATGTTGACCACCCCGGAGGGGATGTCGCTCAGCGCCAAGGTCTCAGCCAGGGTGACGGCCGCCAGCGGGCAGCGCTCGGAGGCCAGCACCACTGCGGTGTTTCCCGACACGATCACCGGAGCCAGCCTCGACACCAGCGGAATCAGGGGTGGTTCGTCGGGGGCCACGATCCCCACCACGCCGGTGGGCTCGGGCACGCTGAGGTTGAAATAGGGACCGGCCACCGGGTTGGCTCCGCCCAGCACGGTGGGGAACTTGTCGGCCCAGCCGGCGTACCACACCCAGCGATCGATGGCGGCGGCGACCTCCTCAGCTGCGGTCGCCTCCGAGCCTCCATCGGTTGTCCGGAGCACCTCGGCACAGAACTCGTCGCGGCGCGACTCCATCACCTCGGCCACCCGGTACAAGATCTGGCCCCGGTTGTAGGCGGTGCGCCCGGCCCAGCTCTCTTGGGCCGACCTAGCGGCGGCCACTGCGTCCCGGACGTCTTTGCGCGACCCTTGGACGGCGTGGGCCAGGAGTTCTCCCCCAGCCCCAGTCACCGGGTACGACCGCCCCGACTCCGAGCGCTCGAACGCCCCGCCGACGAATTGCTTGTAGGTCTTGTTGACCGACAACCGACTGCTCATGCCACCAACTCCACATAGGGCAGCAGTCCGACCCGGCCCCCTTCGCGGCCGTAGCCGCTCTCCCGGTAGCCGCCGAACGGGCTGGCCGGGTCGAACCGGTTGAAGGTATTGGCCCACACCACACCAGCCTGCATCCGGTCGGCCATCCACAAGATGCGCGACCCCTTCTCGGTCCAGATGCCGGCCGACAATCCATACGGGGTGTTGTTGGCCTTGGCCACCGCCTCCTCGGCGGTGCGGAAGGTGAGCACCGACAGCACCGGCCCGAAGATCTCCTCCTGGGCGATGCGGTGGGCGGTGGACACGTTGGTGAACAGCGCCGGCGGGTGGAAGAAACCCCGCTCGGGCAGCACACACTCCGGCGTGTACAGCTCGGCCCCCTCGGCCACCCCGGAAGCCACCAGCTCTTGGATGCGGTCGAGTTGGGCTTGGGAGTTGATGGCCCCGATGTCGGTGTTCTTGTCCAGCGGGTCGCCCACCCGCAGGGTGTCCATGCGCCGCTGGAGCTTCCCCACCACTGCGTCGGCCACCGTCTCTTGCACCAAAAGGCGGGAACCGGCGCAGCACACCTGTCCGCCGTTGAAGTAGATGCCGTTGACGATGCCCTCGGTCACTTGGTCCAAGGCGGCGTCTTCGAACACGATGTTGGCCGCCTTTCCTCCCAGTTCCAGGGTGAGGCGCTTTCCGGTACCGGCCACCTCCGCTCCGATGGCCCGGCCCACCTCGGTCGACCCGGTGAACGCCACCTTGTCCACGCCGGGGTGGGACACCAGCGCGGCCCCGGTGGCGTCGTCGCCGGTGACGATGTTGACCACGCCTGCGGGCAGTTCGGCGTCGCGCAGCACCTCGGCCAGCAACAATGCGGTTAGCGGGGTGGTGGGCGCCGGCTTGAGCACGGCAGTGTTGCCGCAGGCCAGGGCAGGGGCCAGCTTCCAGGCCGCCATGAGCAGGGGAAAGTTCCACGGAATGACTTGGGCGGCAACCCCCAGGGGTGCAGTTCGCCGACCGCTGAAGGCGTAGTCGAGCTTGTCGGCCCAGCCGGCGTAATGGAAGAAGTGGGCCGCAGCCAGCGGGATGTCGAGGTCGCGGGACTCCCGTATGGGTTTGCCCCCGTCCATGGTCTCCAAGACCGCGAACTCTCGGGCCCGCTCTTGCAGCAGCCGGGCCACCCGGTACAGGTACTTGGCCCGCTCCGCGCCAGACAGATCCCGCCAGCCTCCCACCCACGCGGCGCGGGCAGCGGCCACCGCCCGGTCCACATCGGCGGCGTCGGCCACACTCACCTCGGCCAGCTGCTCCCCAGTGGCCGGGTTGATGGTGGCAGCCAGTCTCCCAGCGGCCGGTTCCACCATTTCGCCACCCACAAATAGGCCGTACTGAGAGGCCAGTTGGACGGGAGCGGTGGATTCGGGGGCGGGCGCGTACTCGATGTCGAAACCGCTGGCGGGTTCCACTTCTTTACCAGGAGAAGAGGGGTCAGTCAACGCTGAAATCCTCCCGCCGCTGGTAGCGGCCATCACGGAGCCTGGCCCGCTGCATCAATACGTCATTGAGCAGGCTGGAGGCACCCAAACGGAACCGCTCCGGGGTCAGCCAACTCGAACCCAGCGTTTCGCCCACGATCACCAGATAGTGCCAGGCCTGCTTGGCGGTGCGAATGCCCCCGGCCAACTTTAGGCCCACGGCTTGCCCGGTTTGCTCGGCCATGTCTCGAATGGCCTCGGCCATGCACAGGGCGGTGGGTGGAGTGGCCGAGGTGCCGATCTTGCCGGTGGAGGTCTTGATGAAGTCGGCCCCGGCCACCATAGCCAGCATGGATGCCCGCCTGATTTGGTCGTAAGACCCCAGCTCTCCGGTCTCCAAGATCACCTTCAGGTGGGCTGATCCGCAGGCCTGCTTAGCCGCGGCGATCTCGTCGTAAGCCCGCTGGTAGCGACCGGACAGAAATGCCGAGCGGTTCAGCACGATGTCCACCTCGTCGGCCCCGGCAGCTACTGCCCAGGCGATCTCACCCAGCCGAGCCTCAAGGGGTGCCAAACCGGCGGGAAACCCCCCGGCAACACTGGCCACTGCCACCGGGCTGTCGGCCAGCGCCTCGGCAGCCACCGGCACCAACTCGGGATACACGCACACTGCGGCCACCGACGGCACCGACCAGTCACCGGCGTCAGGGTGGCGGGCCCGGGCGCACAACGCCTGGACCCGCTCCGAAGTGTCGGCTCCCTCCAGCGTGGTCAGATCCATCACCTGGATGGCCAAGTCGAGCGCCGCCCCCTTGGACGAGGTCTTGATCGACCGGGTACACAGCAACGCGGCCCGCTGCTCCAGCCCCACCGCATCCACCGGAGTGATGCGCACGCCGGCTACGGCATCGGCGGCCCCCACCGGAGCATCAACAGCAAGCAAGTCGGTCACCCGACCAAGGATAGGGCTGGGCTGCGACTGTGAGGCATTCGACGACAGAACACCGAAGACCACGACAACGAGACTCCTGGCTGAACACGCCTAGTGGTGTGTCTTGGGTTTAGCGCCGTGGATTGCGACGGCAGCGGCGTTCCTCGCAAGGCGCACCGACGTAGCCATACCCGGAGCGTACGGCAAGGAGGAGCAACGCAGCGAGGGGCGTCGATGCCTAGCAGGACACGCGCGATAAACCCAAGACACACCACTAGGGTGAGACTATGAGCGCAACGGTCGTCGACCACCCGCTGGCGCAGGCCCGCTTGGCCACCCTGCGCCGGGCCGACACCCCTTCGCCGGAGTTCCGGCGGACCCTGGAGGAGCTTAGCGGGCTCTTGATCTACGAGGCTTTGCGAGACACTCCCACCACGAAGGTGGAAGTGGCCACCCCGCTGGCACCCACGTCTGGAGTCCGAGTCGACGATCCCCCGCTTCTGGTGCCAGTGCTGCGAGCGGGGCTGGGCATGTTAGACGCAGCCCGGAGGCTGCTACCGGAGGCTGCGGTGGGCTTTCTGGGCGTGCGCCGAAATGAGGAGACGTTTCAACCCGAGCCCTATCTCAACACCGTGCCCGACAGTCTCAGCGGGCAGGCCGTATTGGTATTGGAGCCGATGCTGGCCACCGGAGGTTCGCTGGCCTACGTATGTGGGCGGATGGCCGCAGCCGGGGCCGGACAGATCACCGCGGTGTGCGTGCTGGCCGCGCCCGAAGGGGTGGCGGCGCTCGAAGCCGCGGCCCCCGGGGTCCATCTGTTCACCGCGGCCGTGGACGATGGCCTCAACGAGCGGGCCTATATCGTGCCCGGGCTAGGCGACGCGGGCGACCGCCAGTTCGGAGAGCTTTGAGTTTTCCCGGCTGCCGAAGAATCAGCCGGGACCTCCCAAATCGGTGTCGTAAGCGCTGTACACCAGGTCGACCGCGTGGTGGTTGAGTTGGCCCACTCGGTAGACGATGTCGGCCATCGACCGTTGCAGACCAGAGTCGGGCTTTTGCGTATGCAACCGCTTGATCTGCTCCTCCACCGAGACTTGTAGCTGAACCTGCTCGGAGCGGATTTTGTTCACTTGGGGCACCAGTCGAGGGGCCAGCTCAATGCACTCGTCGTACAGCCCGAGATCGCAATCCGAGCAGAACCCGGTGAGCGCTCGGCTCAGTTCTCCGAGCTGGTCCTCAAGGCGGTGCACCCAGTCATCGGGATTGTCAGCTGGCATGCCCTCAGACAAGAGCTCGTGCAGGCCAACTCCTGCTCTATTCAGCTCAACGCGCCAGTCTTTGTTTTCCCCCATGGCGATCTCCTCGTCATCATGTGGGAACGACCACGCTGTCGCTCTTGCGTTCAAGGCCAGCTTAGGCCCACTCCAATACGGAGCGCCAGAGGACTTCGGCAAATTCTGCGTAATCGCCTGGTCGGGCCTATCGCGTCGAAGGGCGGAGGATGTCGCCGGGGTGGGAGTCCACGCCGCCCTGGTCTACCTCGCCGTCGCGGCGAATGGGGGTGCCGTTCACCAGCACATGGGTTATGCCCACGGAGGCGTCGGCGGTGAGCCGCTCGGCGTTGGCGGGGAAGTCTCGAACCCGGCGCAACGGCCCCGGGGCCACGGTGTCGGGGTCGAACACCACAACATCGGCATAGGCCCCCTCCCGCAAATAGCCCCGATCCACCAGATTGAACAGGTCGGCCTGCACTGCGGAGAGCTTCCGCACTGCTTTTTCCATGGGCATGAGCCCGCGATCGCGCACCCAGTTGCCCAAGAAGTCGGTGGCTTGGGGAGCGTCGCAAAGCTGGCCCACGTGGGCCCCGGCATCGGACAGTCCCAGTGTGCAGCCGTCTTGCTGCAAGAGCATGGCCACCCCGTCGGGGTCATCATTGGCGATGATGCAGCTGATGCGAGTGGTCAGGTCGTCGGCCACCGCAGTGTCGAGCAGCACGTCGAGGGGGCGCACCCCCAGCTCCTCGGCCACGTCGGTAAGACGCCGTCCGACCAGTTCCGGACGAGAATCCGTCTCGGCGATCTGGAACGTCTCCCACCGCGGAACCATGGCCTTTTGGTGCTTGAAGGCCTCTTCGGTCCGGTTGCGCCAATCCTCGTCGTCGTAAGACTTGAGCCGGGCATCGTGGTCCTCGCTCATGAGGGCGGCAAACTCGGAGTTCACGTTGAGGGTGAATGGATCGGACATCACCATCTGGAAAGTAAGCGGGCGAGGGGTGACTTGGGGCCACACTTCGATTCCCTTGGTCCACGCCTCCCGGTTCTTGGCCGCGCTCTTCTCGTGGTTCCCATTGGGGAAGGTCAACAGGGCACCGTAGGTGAACGGCACTCCCACCTGGGGCTGCAAGGCGTACATATCGTCAATGCCCACTTGCTCACCGGGGGCAATCGACACCACGCCCCGACGCTTTTGGCCCAGCACGCCCATAAGTGCTTCGAACTCATCCCGGGTGGCGAATCGGCTGGGGATGGGCAGTCCATCGGCCCCGCGGTGGGTCATGGCAAAGCTGGTGGCCAGCCCGGCCGCTCCGGCGTCGATGGCCTCAGCAACCACCTCCACCATGCGAGCCACCTCCTCGTCGGTTGACGCCCGCTCGTAGGCCTCATCGCCCACCACGAACAGCCGCAGGGCGGTGTGGCCGATGTAGGCCCCGAAGTTGAGGGCGATGCCCCGACGGGAAATGGAGTCCAAATACTCGGGGAACGTCTCGAAGTCCCAGGGGATGCCCTCGGCCAGGCTGTCCACGTTCATGTCCTCGACGTTCTCCAGCGTGCGGGCGATGAGGTCTTGGTGACTGGGCCGGGTGGGTGCGATGGAAAAGCCGCAGTTGCCGGCGATCACCGATGTCACCCCGTGGAAGCACGACGGGCTGAGGGCTGGGTCCCAGAACACCTGGGCGTCGTAGTGCGTGTGGATGTCGATGAATCCGGGGGCCACCACTTGGCCGTCGGCGTCCAGTTCGACCTTGCCCGACAAGCCTGAACCGATCTCGCTGATGCGATCCCCGGTTATGGCGACATCAGCCTCCCGTCCCGGCTCGCCCGAGCCGTCCACCACAATTCCCCCGCTGATGACGATGTCTGCACTCATAGCTCAGAGTTTCCCACGCCAAGCTCAAACGCGCCTGTCCGGGCTCCTGAATGCACTGGTGAGCAGGCGGCGCACATCGCTACCCGAACGGGGGTTCACCAAGATGCCGACAGTGGACACTTCTCCATGTTGCCAGCATCAGTTGAATGGGTGGTCATCCGCCGTTTTCTGGACGCGACAGTTGCGTTCTTTTTTTGCTTTCGGGGCGCGTTGCCTATTGTTGTGGGTCACTGGCAGTAGAGGAGGTGTCGCCATGCGCCGGGCACGAGTGTTGTGGATGGTGCTGATGTTGGCTGTGTTGGCCGCGGCCTGCGGCGGAGGAGGAGGAACGACTTCGGAGGATCGCCCAATCGGCGTGGACTCCGACGAGTTGGTCACTGCCACCGTCGCGGTCCCGGAACCGACCCTTCCCCCGACCCCAACGCCGACTTCAACTCCAGAAGCGTTCATCTATGTCGTGCGCGAGGGCGACACGCTGGGCAGCATCGCTGATGAGTTCGGCATCACCTGGCAGGAGATCGACGCCGTCAACCAGTTGGAAAACCCCAACGTCTTGAGCATCGGCCAGGAGATAGAGATTCCCCAGGACGCGCCGGTGGTGCTCAACAGCGACGGCACCGTCCGTCCCGGCGAGCGCACCCACATCGTCGTTGCGGGCGACACGTTGCTGGACATCGCCCTCCAGTACGGCAAGACGCTGGATGAGATCACCGCAGCCAACAACATCGTCGCAGCCGAACTGATCCAGGTCGGCCAAGAACTCATCATCCCACCCGACGAAGAAGAGCCCACCTCCTAGCGGCGGCCAGCCCCAACTGGCACTAGCCGCAACTTGCGCTGACCGCTCCCTAGTAGCGGATATCCACAACTTGCGCTGACCGCGCTTCTAGTGTGGGCCACATGGCCGTTCCGGCTCGCGCTTGGTTATTCGCGCCGAAAGCGCGGCGCAAAGCCACCATGTGGTGTCCACGTTGCGATGTCACATGGTGGGGTACGGTGCGCGACACCTGTTGGTCGTGCCGCCAGCACACCGCCACGACTCCGGCCCCGACCGCCAATGTTCGCGTGCTGGCCGCCAGCACGGTCGGCGAGTCGTGAACGCTGGGCTAGCCATCCCTGCGATTGACCTCCCATGAGCGCTGGGCTTGCCATTCCTGCTGTCATCATCTTGGGCTGCGCTCTCCTTGCTGGCATCGTGGCCATGGCTACCCGCAAGAAACGAGCCCTGTGGGACATCTTCCCGGGCCCGATGCCCAAAGCGAGCGACGCGGCCTCATTAGAAGATCCGGTGCTGTTCGACGGCGAGGCTGAGCTCTCCGATTCCAACGACGAATCCGAAAGCGTCAACGGAAAACCCAAGCTCGAGCTGGTAGGTGACGCGACAGACGAAGTGCCAACCGTTGTAGACATCGCTCGTTCCGACCACCAAGGGCTAGCCGAATGGCACCAGCGGCATGAACAAACGGTGTCGGACTGGATAGAGAATCACCAGAGGGTGCTGGGCGAAATCAATGCCTCGGGTCTTCAGATCGATATGGACGATCGTGACGAACTCTTGGCCGGACACGAAGAGCTGGCCCCAAAGATGCGAGAGGCCATCGCCAGCCATCCCTCGCCGGTGATGAGAGCCGAACTGAGCGCGATGCACGTGGCTGGGGAGGCAGCCGTATTCGCGGTGATCAAGAGCGACTATGCCACCGCCCGTCGCCAACACCTGATCTATGTGCAATACCGGGACGAGTGGATCGAACGGCTGCGCCAATTCTCCCAAAGCCCGCTGACCAGTCTTCGCTCGGTGATGAACACCGACGAGTTTGAGTTGGAGGAGATCCGCGCCGCACTGGAAACCGCTCTATTCGAAACCGAAGAACCCGAAGAGGTCGAGCCCGACTTCGAAGCCCCGATCATGGTCAGAGAAGATCCGGAGTCGGTTCTCGATTTGGTTGTCCAGACCGATGGACCCTTGCAGGTGGCCGTCGGCACTCCCGACGACACCATCGAAGACCTTGAAGGCGGTCGCATCCGCCGCCTTCTCCGCCGGCGCGGCACCTCCGAAGACGCGGAGTAGAGACAAGCCGCGACATCAATCCAGACCTCTTTAGTCAGGTATTGCCTCAGCGGAGTAGGGTGGGCAGACTTCTTTCACCAACTGCCGCACAAAAGGAGCTGAACATGGCTATTCGACTTGGGGATGCCGCCCCCGATTTCACTGCTGAGACCACTGAGGGAACCATCTCCTTCCACGAATGGAAGGGTGACTCGTGGGCGGTTCTGTTCTCCCATCCCAAGGACTTCACCCCGGTGTGTACTACCGAGCTGGGCTACACCGCCCAACTGGCCGAAGAGTTCGCAGCCCGAAATGTGAAAGTGATCGGCCTGTCGTGCGACACGGTGGAAGACCATGTGGCCTGGTCCCAGGACATCGAGGACACTCAGGGCATCCGTCCCAACTTCCCGATGATCGGCGACGCCGACCGCGCCGTAGCCGACCTCTACGACATGATCCACCCCAACGCCAGCGACACCATGACGGTGCGCTCGGTGTTCGTGATCGGCCCCGACAACGCGGTGAAGCTCACCATCACCTACCCGGCCAGCACCGGGCGCAACTTCGATGAGGTGCTGCGGGTTATCGACTCGCTCCAGCTCACCGCCGCTAAGAAGGTGGCCACCCCGGTGAACTGGCAGCACGGCGACGACGTGATCATCGTGCCCGCCCTCTCCAATGATGAGGCCGCGGAGCTGTTCCCCGACGGCTGGGACGAGCAGAAGCCCTACCTTCGTGTAGTCTCCCAGCCATAATCTCCACTTTTTCCACCAAGGAAAACCTGGCTGACGCCGAAGGGGTGCTTTTTCCATGAGCGATGCGTCCACGCTGGCCACCGACACCATGGCTGCCGCCCGAGCGGTGGAAGCGGTGAAGATCTACGGGTCGGGAGAGACCGAAGTCCGAGCCCTCGACGGGGTGGACATCACCTTCGAGAAGGGCAAATTCAGCGCGATCATGGGCCCGTCGGGCTCGGGCAAGTCCACGCTCATGCACTGCATGGCCGCACTCGACAACCTCACCGAAGGTCACGCCTTCATCGGTGATACCGACCTGAGCACCCTGTCAGACAAAGAGCTGACCCTTCTGCGCCGCGACCGAGTGGGGTTCATCTTCCAGGCTTTCAATCTGGTGCCCACGCTGAACGCCATCGAGAACATCACCCTGCCTATGGACCTGGCTCGGCGGGAACCCGATCAGGAGTGGGTCGACAATGTGATCGCTACTGTGGGACTAGGCGACCGACTCACCCACCGTCCCAACGAGCTGTCGGGAGGCCAGCAACAACGGGTGGCGGTGTCGAGGGCGCTGGCCAGCCAGCCGGAGATCATCTTTGCCGACGAGCCCACCGGCAACCTCGACTCCCGGTCGGGCAACGATGTGCTGAAGTTCATGCGCGATGCGGTTGACGATCTGGGCCAGACCATTGTGATGGTCACCCATGACGCCAAGGCGGCATCATTCGCCGACCGGACCGTGTTCTTGGCCGACGGCAAACTCCAGGGGGAGATGCTCAGTCCCACCGCCGATCAGATCCTCGACTACATGAAGATTCTGCAAGTGGGCCAGTTCGTCCGGGGCATAACAGAGGGGGCAACCATGGAAGAGGTCTTGGAATACATGAAGGACCTGGACGACTGAGTTTGGGCGCAGCCAGATAGCCCCTCCTCGAAGTTCATGACCCGGTAGACGGTCAATGACTCTCCTGCGATACAGCCTTCGAAGCATCGCCGGCGTCAAGGTCCGGTTCGCACTCACCACCCTTGCTGTGATCGTCGGGGTGGCCCTCACCACCGGGGTGTTGATCGCCACCGACGGGCTTCGCGCCTCCCTCAATGACCTGTCGGGCCAGATCTACGAAAAATACGACTTCACCGTACGCTCCGCCTCCGATGTCGGCGATCGCAACGAGGGCGTGCCCCTACTCCCTACTGCGCTAAGCGATGAGATCGCGTCGGTCGATGGGGTGGAAGCAGTCACCGGATTGGCGCTGGAATTCGACGTCGTTGCCATCGGCGGCGATGGCAACGCTCTGGACCCCGGCGTAGGACGACAAACCGGCTACGGCTGGCCCGAGAATGAGTCGCTGAGCACGATCTATGTCTATGACGACGGCATAAGCCGCCAGCCCGTCGGGCCCGATGAATTCGCCATCGACCATTTCACCGGCGAGGAGAACAACTTCGTCATCGGCCAGCGCTACAACATCGCTACTCCCACCGGCACATTCGACTTCGAGCTGGTCGGCTACTTGTACTTCCTCGACCCCGAAACCCGGATCGCGCTTCAGATCGTCTCTTGGGACATGCAAACCACCCGGCAGCTACTGCACAACGGAGGCGGCTACGACTTCATTCACGGCAAGCTGTCGCCGGGAGCTTCTTACGAAGAGGTGGCCGCGGCCATCGGTTCCCGCGTGGGCCCCGACATCGAAGTGATCTCCCGGCAGGACAACATCGATGAGAGCAACGCGGAATTCGCCGGAAACATCGACCGCATCCAAAACCTCTTGCTGGGATTTGCGGTCATCGTTTTGATCATTTCGGGGTTCATCACGTACAACACCTTCACCCTGGTAATGGGGCAGCGCATAAGAGAATTGGGTCTTTTGCGGGTACTCGGCGCCGAGCGACGCCAAATCGCTCAAATCGTGGCGGTCGAAGCGTTAATCGTTGGAGTGGTGGCCACCATCGTGGGATTCGGGCTCGGCATTTTGGTAGCTCTCGGCGTTGCCGGAGCGCTAAACAGCGCCGGCGCTCACCTTCCCGCTATCGACGTGATTATCGGTGGGTGGACCGTTGTTGCCGCGTTGGTCATCGGCATTGGCGTGACCATGATCACCGCCATCTGGCCGGCCATGCGGGCCCGCCGGGTTACGCCCATGGTGGCACTGGCCGACGAAGCCGAGATCGATCCTTTCAATCGGCGGCGCACTTTGGTTATCGGATCAGCAGCCAGCGAGGTAGGGCTGATTCTGCTGCTGATTGGCCTACTGGTCGACCTTTCCACCTCCCAACTCCTCCTTCCGCTTGGCTTGGGGGCGCTGTTGATGCTTCTGGGGGTCAACATCGCGACCCCGGCGATTGCCCGGTCTATGTCGCTGTTCTTAGGTTGGCCAGCCGATCGCCTGTTCACCATCAACGGGCGATTGGCTCGGCTCAACGCGGCTCGCAACCCCCGACGCACCGCAACCACCGCCTCAGCGCTCATGATCGGCCTGGCCATGGTGTCGCTGGTCACTGTGCTGGGGACATCATTCAAGCAAACCCTGAATGACCAACTTGGGGATTCGGTAGAGGCCGATTGGCTGGTTTGCGTCAACGAATGCAACACCGATCTGGGCACCTTCAGCACTGCTCTGGGCGCGTTCAGCCCGGAGGCCACTCACAGGATGGCCCAGATGCCCGAGTTGGAATCGGTGATGGCCTTCCGATTCCGCCCCGACGGAGCGCGCTCTCCCGATGGCGAACAACGCCGAGTGGCAGCCACCGACCTCGACTCGTTCTCCCCCCATGTTGATCCAGGCGTGGTTGCCGGGAGCTTGGAGGGCGCCGGTGCCGGCCATGTGCTCGTACACAAAGACCTAGCCGACGACCTGGACATCGGCCTAGGAGACCAACTGTTCCTCGAGTTCCCCGGCGAGCAAGAAGCGACGTTTGAAGTTGTCGCCCTCCACACCGAAGATTCTGTGGTCGGTCCTCTGGTGGTCGACTTCAGCGACTGGGACCGCCTCATGGGCGAAGGCCAAGACAACCTGGCCACGGCCATCACCGCTCCGGGGATTGAAATGGACCAGGCTCGGTCCAGCCTGGAATCAGAACTCTCCGACTTCCCCCAGGTCATCGTCAAGGACCAGGCCGAATACCGAGAGGGCAGGGCCTCTGAAATCGACACGTTCCTGATCATCATCAACGTGTTCTTGGTCCTCGCGTTGCTCATTGCGGTGGTGGGTATTTCCAACACCATGGCCCTTTCGATTTTCGAGCGAACCCGGGAACTGGGATTGGTGCGGGCCATCGGCATGGCCAAGCAGCAAACCTGGGGGACGATCTTCTTGGAGAGCATCATCGTGGCCGTCTTCGGGGGATTGGTGGGCATCGCGACTGGCGTAGCAGCTGGATCTATCACTGCGGCCGCCCTCCCCAGCAGTGTCATCTCCACCGTAAGCGTGCCGTGGCTCACACTGTTGATCTACCTGGTGGTGTCGGCGGTGGCCGGAATGCTGGCCGCCTTCTTCCCGGCCCGCCGGGCCAACCGCCTCAATGTGTTGGAAGCCATCGCTCACCAGTAGAAATAGCCCATCGGCCTCATCCGCTACGCCCTCAAAAGCATCGCCGGAACCCGCATCCGGTTCTTGCTGACCACCCTGTCCGTCGTCATCGGCGTGGCCTTCACGGTGGGCGTGTTCGTCACCACCGATGGACTGCGCTCCACCTTCGGCGACCTGTCGGAGGACATCTACCGAGGTGTGGACCTGTCGGTTCGCTCGCAGTCTGAGTTCGGAGACCGGGAACTGAATGCCCCACTCATAGATCCCGGCCTCCAAGAAGTGGTGCGGTCGGTCGACGGGGTGGCCGCCGCCGACGGCGGAGTATTCGAGTTCAGCGTGATTGCCATCAAGCCCGACGGCGAGCCGTTGACCAGCTTTGGCCCTCCCCAGATGGGGGTTTCCTGGCCCACCGATGAGTTGCTCAGCCAGGTGAGCGTTTGGCCCGATGGCATCAGCCGACCCCCGCGTGGCTCTGACGAGTTCGCCATGGATGCCCAAACTGCCGCCGACAATGGCTTCGAGATCGGCGAACGCTACCGGGTGTCCACCCCCACCGGCACCAGGGAATTCACCCTGGTGGGGCATTTCCGATTCGGAACTGGAGAAGACGCCACGGTGGGCGCGCAGATCATGGCCTGGGATGTGGACACCGCCATTGACGTGCTGCACGACGGAGGCGGCCTCGACACCATCGACGTGCGCCTAGAGCCAGGCGCCTCCGTGGAGGTGGTGGCCGCGGCCCTCTCTAGCGCTCTACCCGACAATGTGGAGGTAGTGGCCAACCAACAGCTCGTGGAGGAACAAGCCGACGAGTTCAACGAGGTAATCGGCTTTTTCCGCAACTTCTTACTGGGGTTCGCCATCGTCATCCTGGTGGTGTCGTCGTTCATCATCTACAACACCTTCACCATTCTCGTGGGCCAACGCATCCGAGAGTTGGGGCTGCTGCGAGCGCTGGGGGCCAGCGGCAACCAAGTCACGTTCATGGTGATCGGCGAGGCGGTGGTGGTCGGACTGGTGGCCACTGGACTGGGCCTGGGTGCCGGCGTGCTCATTGCCATTGGCCTGCAAGCCATGTTCAGCGCGTTGGGTGCTTCCCTCCCTGATACCCCCATCATCATCAAGGGAGCCACCATCGTCGCCGCGTTTACCATTGGTGTGGGCGTTACCGCCGTTTCTGCCATCTGGCCCGCGCTGCGAGCCCGGAAGGTGCCGCCGATGGCCGCGCTGGCCGCCGACGTGCGGCTGAGCGTTTCCGATGTGCGCCCGGCCCCCCAACTGGGAGCCCTGCTCTACGGACTGGGGGTGGCGATCGTGGTGGCAGGGGTCGCCGCGCAATCACCTTGGATCATTGTGTTCGCCGCGCTGGTGGGGTCGGTGCTGCTTTACGCCGGTGGTTCTCGCATTCACCCCAACTTCGGACGGGGGTCGGTGCTGGTTCTGGGGATACTCCTGTTGGTGATCGCCGTTGTGGCCGACTTCTCCACCGTCGACATCTTGGTGCTGCTGGGAATGGGGGCGCTGCTGGTGTTCGTGGGCATGAACCTGGTGAGTCCGATTTTCGCCAATCCGGCGGTCCGGTTCCTCGGGCGGCTGACCCCCTTGCTGCTGATATTTGGGCTTCCCGTGATTCTCCTCATCGGGTTGGGGGCGCTCATGCTTCGACGAGGCGGTCAATGGAGGCGCTGGGTGAGAGACCTGTTCATGGGGGTCAGCTGGCGGTTGGCCCGCCAGAACGCGGCCCGCACTCCTCAGCGCACGGCGAGCACCGCTTCGGCGCTGATGATCGGGCTGGCCCTTGTCTCCATGGTCACCGTCTTGGGACAGTCGTTCAAGCAGACTCTGGCCGACGTCTTGGATGAGTCGGTGAACTCTGACTGGCTCATCTGCGTGGGCGGCTGCGGCGACCCGACCGCCGCCTTCAGTCCGCTGGCCGCTCAGGCCATGGCCGCCCAGCCCGAGTTGGAGTCGGTGGTCACTGTCCGGTTCCGCTTTGATGCCGCTCGCACCACCGTCGATCAACAAGAACAGGACCTCGGATCGACTGATCTGGATGTGATCACCCGCCATATCGATCCCGACATCGTGGCCGGAAGCACGGTGGGGGCTGGGGCTGGCCAACTGCTCCTGCATGACGATGAAGCTGAAGACTTCGGGGTGGGAGTGGGCGACTTGGTGGAGTTGGAGTTCCCCGGTAGGGAATTGGTTTCCCTGGAAGTGGCGGCAATTTTCTCCGATGCCACCGTGCTGGGGGCCTGGGTCATCGACCACGCCGATTGGGATCGATACATGACTGGAGATCAAGACCAGTTCATATCCGCCATCACTGCTGAGGGATATACGGCAGATCAAGCCCGGGCCGCTCTGGAATCGGTAACTGCCGACTTCCCCCAGCTCGAGGTGCGCGACCAGGCCGAATTCCGAGCCAGCCAGGAGAGCCAGATCGACACCTTCTTGGCTGTGGTGAACGTATTCCTGGGGATCTCCCTGGTCATCGCCCTCATCGGCATTACCAACACGCTGGCCCTGTCGGTGTTTGAGCGAACCCGAGAGCTGGGGCTGCTGCGGGCGGTGGGGATGTCTCGGCTTCAAACCCGGCGCACGATCCGCTGGGAGGGGGCCATTGTGGCCGCCTTCGGGGGGATCATGGGTGCGGTCATCGGCGTGCTGTTCGGTTGGGCCGCGGTGGTGGTCATCCCCGACAGCTTCATCTCGGCGTTCGCAGTGCCCTGGTTCACCCTCATCATCTACATGGTGGTGGCCGCCGTGGCCGGAATAGTGGCGGCCTACTTCCCCGCCCGTCGGGCCAGCCGCCTCAACATCCTCGACGCCATCGCCTACGAGTAGCCCGAGAGCGGCAATTGGCGGTATCTCCGCCGCGACCCACGGTTACGCTGCGGAGGTGCATGACACCCGGGAATGGCAAGCGTTGAGCGCGCATCGAAAGGCACTCAGCGACCAGCACCTCCGGGATTTGTTCGACCATGATCCCAGCCGGGGAGAGCGGCTTACCTCTGAGACCGACGGCCTGTTGTTGGACTACTCCAAGAACCGCCTCACCGATGAGACCGTGGCGCTGCTGGCCGCACTGGCCGACCGGGCCGGGCTTCGGCACCAGATTGAAGCCATGCTCAATGGGGAGCCGGTGAACTCCACCGAGAACCGCCCCGCCTGGCACACCGCCCTGCGCCAACCCGACCCGCCACCCGAAGCCCGACAGGAACTCGACCGCATGACCGCCTTCGTCGCCGAAGTCCGAGACGGTCGGTGGCAGGCGGTGGTGAACATCGGCATCGGCGGGTCGGATCTAGGACCGGCCATGGCCACTACCGCACTTGGCGCCTGTGCCTACGCTGATC
This sequence comes from bacterium, assembly GCA_026708015.1. Taxonomy (NCBI): domain Bacteria; species bacterium. Next base: position 38,554 of record JAPOVT010000046.1, on the reverse strand, counting down.
TGGATGTGCGCTTCTTGTCCAATGTGGACGGAGCCCATTTCGGGGCCGTCACCCGAGGGCTGGACCCGGCCCAGACCTTGTTCATCGTGGTGTCCAAGACCTTCACCACCACCGAGACCCTGACCAACGCCCGCACCGCCCGGGCATGGGTCGCTGACACCGTGGGGCCGGAAATAGCTGGCGGCCACTTTGCCGCCGTCACGGCCAGCCCCGACAAGGCCCACGACTTCGGCATCGACGCTGGTGCCGTTTTCGCCGTGTGGGACTGGGTGGGCGGTCGCTACTCCCTGGGCTCGGCGGTGGGGCTCAGCCTCATGATCGCGGTGGGCCCCGATGCCTTCGCCAACCTGTTGGACGGGATGCACCACATCGACGAGCACTACCGCACCGCTCCCTGGACCGAGAACCTGCCCGCATTGTTGGGGCTCATCGGCATCTGGAACCGCAATTTCTGGAACTGCCCCACTTATGCCGTGCTCCCCTACGCCCAGGAGCTGGCCCTGTTCCCGGCTTACATCCAGCAACTCGACATGGAGAGCAGCGGCAAGTCGATTCGGGCCGATGGCACCCTGGCGAGCACCGCCACTGGCCCGGTGGTGTGGGGCCAGCCGGGCACCAACGGCCAGCACGCCTTCCACCAATTGCTACATCAGGGCACCGACATCGTCCCCGCGGAGTTCATTGGCTTTTGCCGTGCCAACCACACCCTTGACGAGCATCACGACCTGCTCATGGCCAACCTGTTCGCCCAGGCCGAGGCCCTGGCCTTCGGCACCCCCGATACCGGCGATCCCCACCGGAGTTTTCCCGGCAACCGGCCCAGCACCGTGATCCTCGGCGACCAGCTCACCCCCCGCACTCTGGGCCAGCTGGTAGCCCTGTACGAGCACAAGGTGTTCACCCAAGCCACCGTGTGGGGCATCAACCCCTTCGACCAGTGGGGCGTGGAGCTGGGCAAAACTCTGGCCACCGGCATCGCCGCCCAACTCACCGGCGCAGCCAACCCCGACCCCACCCGCGACTCCTCCACCCAATCCCTCATCAACCGCTATCTCAGCCGTAGATGAGGTATCGAGGCATAACTAACTGGGCGGCTGCTCTACCTATGGCAAAGGGGATGGTGAACAGCATCAGAACCGTATAGGGTGCGGGGTGGAACTAGAGGGGATCGAACCCTCCCGGCGAGGTGTCAAGTCTGCACCGGCCCGACCACGGGTAGTCCCGTGAAGGAGGCAGCTTTGCTGTCTCCTTGGGCCGCACCGGGCCTTCTCAAAAGGCCCGGTGCGGTCCAACTCAGCATACGTCGAAATATACTGAGAGTGAATAGAAAACCACGCGGGAGCTCGAGGATCGTCGGGCTGAGAGGGTGTCCGCTGGCACCGACCGCTGAACCTGATCCGGATAACGCCGGCGAAGGGAGATGACGATGAGCGAGAACACCAACGGCAACGCGCCGACCCCGGAAGGCTCCACCTCCAGCCAAGAGTCTGCTCGCGAGCCAATACCCGCTCGTGAAAAGGTGTACGAAACCGGGAGCCGGCCCGACGTGCGGGTGCCGTTCACCCAGGTGAACTTGACCAAGCCGGAGCCGCCGTTTCTGCTGTACGACACCAGCGGTCCGGGCTCCAACCCCAGCGTGGGTCTGCCGCCCCTGCGGCTGGAGTGGATCACCGAGCGGGGCGACACCACCGAGATCGAGGGGCGAAGCGCTGACTTGCGCGACGACGGCCGCCGGGCGGTGCGCGACGGTGCCGCCTCTGATCCGTTCTTGGGCGAGCGCCGTCCGGTGCTGCGGGCCCAGGGCGCGGCGGTGACCCAGATGGCCTACGCCCGCCGGGGGGAGATCACCCCGGAGATGGAGTTCATCGCCGTTCGCGAGCGGCTCGACGCCGAACTGGTGCGGTCGGAGGTGGCCCGGGGCCGGGCCATCATTCCGGCCAACGTGAACCACCCCGAGTCAGAGCCGATGATCATCGGGCGAAAGTTCTTGACCAAGGTCAACGCCAACATCGGAAACTCGGCAGTTACCTCGTCGATCGCCGAAGAGGTGGAGAAAATGACCTGGGCCACCCGCTGGGGGGCCGACACGGTGATGGACCTGTCCACTGGCTCCGATATCCACACCACCCGGGAGTGGATCATCCGCAACTCGCCGGTGCCCATCGGCACCGTGCCCATCTACCAGGCCCTGGAGAAGACCAACGGCAGTCCCGAGGAGCTCACCTGGGAGATCTACCGCGACACGGTGATCGAGCAGGCCGAACAGGGAGTGGACTATATGACGGTCCACGCCGGGGTGCTGCTGCGCTATGTGCCGCTCACCGCCGAGCGCACCACCGGCATCGTCAGTCGGGGCGGCTCGATCCTGGCCGCCTGGTGTCTGGCCCATCACCAGGAGAACTTCCTCTACACCCATTTCGATGAGCTGTGCGATATCTTCGCCGCCTACGACGTGGCCTTCTCCTTAGGCGACGGTTTACGTCCGGGGTCGATCGCCGACGCCAACGACACCGCCCAAATGGCCGAACTCGAGACCCTGGGGGAGCTCACCGGCCAGGCCTGGGCCCACGACGTGCAGGTGATGATCGAGGGACCGGGCCACGTTCCGCTCAACAAGATCAAAGAGAACGTGATCTTGGAGCAGGAGTGGTGCCAGGACGCCCCCTTCTACACGCTGGGCCCGCTCACCACCGACGTGGCCCCCGGCTACGACCACATCACCTCAGCCATTGGGGCGGCCAACATCGGCTGGTACGGCACCGCCATGCTCTGCTACGTCACCCCCAAGGAACACCTGGGTCTGCCCAATCGGGCTGACGTGAAGGACGGGGTGATCGCCTACAAGATCGCCGCCCACGCCGCCGATGTGGCCAAAGGCCATCCCGGGGCCCAGGACTGGGACGACGCCCTGTCGAAGGCCCGATTCGAGTTCCGCTGGGCCGACCAGTTCAACCTGTCGCTGGATCCCGAGACAGCGCTCAAGTACCACGACGAGACCCTTCCGGCCGAGCCGGCCAAAACCGCCCACTTCTGCTCCATGTGCGGACCAAAGTTCTGCTCCATGAAGATCACCCAGGACGTGCGGGACTTTGCCGCCCGCCAGGGGGTGGACGAGTCGGTGGCCATCGAGCTGGGCATGAAGTCCAAGGCCGACGAGTTTCGGGACAAAGGCGCCGAGATCTACTCGGCGGGGTCGTGACCCTGCATGTTCCCAAGCTGCACGTCATCGCCGACAGCGCCGCTTTGGCCGACGCTGCCTTTGAGGGCGGAGCTCCGGCGGTGCAAGTCCGCATCAAAGGGGTCCATGACGCCGCAGTATTGGCCGAGTGCCAGCGCATCGTGGCGCTGGCTCGGGTCACCGATGCGGTGGTGATCGTGAACGACCGGGCCGACATCGCGCTGGCTGCCGGGGCTCACGGGGTACACGGCGGCGCCGAAGACTTGCCGGTGGCCGAGATGCGGCAACTGCTCGGCCCCGACCGGCTCGTAGGAGGCACGGCCCGAGACCCCGACACCGCCCTCATCCACCAAGACCACGGCGCGTCCTATGTGGGCGTGGGCCCGGTGTACGCCACCGCCACCAAGGTTGGGCTTCCTGAGCCGCTGGGGCCAGCGGGGGTGGAGAAGGTGGCCGCGGCGGTGGACATACCGGTGATCGCCATCGCCGGTATAACCGCCGCCCGAGTGCCGGAGTTGCTGAACGCCGGGGCTCACGGGGTGGCGGTGATCGGAGCGGTGGCCCAAGCCTCTGACCCAGCGGCGGCCACCGCCGAGCTGATGGAGGCCCTCGGTGCCTGACCTGTCCCCGAAACCCGAAGTCATCATCGTGGGTGGCGGCATCATCGGGCTCTCGGCTGCCTGGCAGCTTCATCGAGACGGTATCGATGTGGTGGTGCTCGACCCCGCGCCCGGCACCGGAGCCAGCCACGCCGCCGCCGGGATGCTGGCCCCCATCCACGAGGCCTACTGGGGAGAGAGCCACATCCTGGAACTGAACCTGGCCGCTAGCCAAGCGTGGCCAGCGTTTGCTGATGAGCTGGGGGTTGACAAGGTTGACTATCGCCGTAACGGGATGCTCATGGCCGCCTACGACGCCGACGACAAGGCGCTGCTCGACAACCTGGGCGACCTGCACGAACAAGAGGGCCTGCCGGTGGAGCGGCTGCGGAGCAAAGCATGCCGTGCCCGGGAACCGCTGCTCGCTCCCAACGTGCGGGGCGGGGTGTACTCGCCCCTCGACCATCAGGTGAACCCCCGCCAGGTGGTGGCCGAACTGCTGAACCGGGTGCCCACCATTCCGGTCTCGGCCACAAGGGTGAGCCATAACCAGGTGGTGGCCAACGACGGGCAGACGATGGCCTGCCAGCAGGTGGTGGTGGCAGCCGGTGCGTGGACAGGCCGATTGCTGGGGATTCCCATCCGGCCCATCAAAGGACAGATCCTCCGCTTGAGCGGCCCGGAAGGGCTGCTTGCGCTGCCAGTGCGGGGAGTGGTGCGGGGCTCGAGCGTGTACGCCGTGCCCCGCAGCGACGGCGAGATTGTGGTGGGCGCCACCCAAGAAGAGCAAGGCTTTGACACCCGAGTGACCGCAGGCGGCGTCTACGAGTTACTCCGAGATGTATTGGCCTTACTGCCGGGTTTGAGCGAGATCGACCTGGTGGAAACCTGGGCTGGCCTGCGCCCCGGTGCGCCCGACAATGCTCCCATCATCGGCACCGGCGATGACAGCATCGTGTACGCCACCGGTCACTACCGCAACGGCATCCTCACTGCACCCATCACCGCCGCCGCGGTGGCTGCGTTGGTGCAGGGCCATGAGCCGCCGGTGAACCTGCGGCCGTTCAGCCCCGGCCGGTTCGATGCCCCAGCAGACAACATCGACGGGGCCTCTGGGCGTCTCAGCGGGGTGCCAGGATGAGTGTGCCAGCATGATCGTTGTAGTGAACGGAGAGGCGCTCGACGTTCCCACCGGGTGCACGGTGGGCACCTTGGCCCCCAATCAGCGAGGGGTGGCGGTGGCGGTCAACCGGGAGATCGTCCCCCGCAGCCAATGGAGCCAGGCCCTGTTGGCAGAGGGCGACCGGGTCGAGATCCTCGAAGCCGCCCAGGGGGGATAGATGGGCGACTCCTGGACCGTGGCCGAGCGCAGCTTCACCAGCCGGTTGATCACCGGCACCGGCGGCGCGCCCAACCTGGCCGTGCTGGAGCGGGCGCTGGCCGCGTCGGGGTGCGAGCTGGTGACCGTGGCCCTGCGCCGGGTATCGCCGGATGCCACCGGGTCGGTCCTGGATGTGATCGACCGCCTGGGCCTCGACGTTCTACCCAACACCGCCGGCTGCCACACCGCGGCCGACGCCGTGCTCACCGCCAAGCTGGCTCGGGAGGCATTCGAAACCAACTGGGTCAAGCTCGAAGTGATCGCCGATGACATCACCCTTCTGCCCGAGGGCATCGAGCTGGCAGAGGCAGCCGAAACGCTGGTGGACGACGGTTTCACCGTGCTGGCCTACACCAACGACGACCCGGTGCTGGCCCGCCGGCTGGAAGACCTGGGCTGCGCCTCGGTCATGCCCTTGGGGGCACCGATCGGGTCGGGGCTGGGCATCCGCAACCCCCACAACATCGAGATGATCGTGGAGCAGTCTTCGGTGCCGGTAGTGCTGGACGCGGGCATCGGCACCGCCTCCGACGCCGCGCTGGCCATGGAATTGGGCTGCGACGCAGTGATGGTGGCCTCGGCCATAACTCGGGCCCGAGACCCCGAGCTGATGGCCACCGCCATGCGGCTGGCCACCGATGCCGGACGGCAGGCCCGGCTGGCCGGAAGGATTCCCAAGCGCTTCGGTGCCGAAGCCTCGACCTCCAGCCAGGGCCGTGCCGAGTTCTGACCACCGTCGCCCGTTCAGCCCGAAGCGGGCTCTGGCCTCTGAGGTGTTGGTGCTCACCGATGTGGTGTTGAAGGCCCCCGCAGTGATCTTCCGGGCCAAAGGCCATCCCGCGCAGATCAGGCGGGAGCTGGCCAAGCTGATGCGAGAACAGACCGAGTGCCTGATCTTGGCGTCGATGATCGACCCAGTGGCCGACGGTGTACACCTGGCCGGGTTTGACCGCTACCCGAAGGTGTACCAGGGCATAGTCGGACGGTCATGCCACGGACTCGACGAGGTGCGCCAAGCCGAGCTTGAGGGGGTGGATTACGTAACCATTTCCCCCGTTTTCGAAACCGAGTCAAAACCCGGCTACGGGCCGCCTTTGGGGCTGGGTGGACTGGGGCGGATCGCCCGACAAGCCCATGTCCCCGTGTACGCCTTGGGGGGAATCACCTTGGGCCGGGTCGCCGCCTGCCGGGACGCCGGGGCGGCCGGCGTCGCTGTGCAGGGCGCAGTGGCCCGCAGCCCTGACCCCCAAGAGACCATCGCCGCCCTCCTAGACGAGTGGCACTCGTGATGAATCCTCCGGTGGCGCTTAGCGTGGCCGGGTCGGACCCTTCGGGCGGCGCGGGGGTTGCCGCCGACATCACCACATTCGCGGCGCTGGGGGTTCACGGCACCGCAGTGATCACCGCGGTGACCGCCCAGAATACGGTGGGCGTGCAGGGGGTGCATCCAGTACCGGCCCATTTCGTGGCCCAGCAGCTCGACTCAGTGTTGGATGACTTGCCGGTGGCCGCAGTGAAGACCGGGATGCTGGCCAATCTGGACATCATCGCGGTGGTGGGCGACTACGCCGCAGCCGGACGGCTGCCCAATCTGGTGGTCGATCCAGTGATGGTGTCGTCCACTGGGGCCCGGCTGCTGGACTCCGGGGCCGAAGTCCTCTACCTGGAGCTGCTCAAGCACGCCACCGTGGCTACCCCCAATGTTCGAGAGGCCGCGGCGCTTCAGGAAGTTGCCGGACTGGATGCTGTCGCTGAGCTGGGCCGGCTTTGCCCCGGCTGTTTGGTGGTGACCGGAGAGACCACCGCCGTCGATCGGGTGCATCACCACGGAGGTTGGACCGAGCTGGCCGGCGAGATGGTGGAAACCGCCAACGACCACGGGACCGGTTGCACATTTGCGTCGGCGGTGGCGGCGGGGTTGGCCACGGGAGTGGAACCGGTGGATGCGATCGCAGCGGCCAAGGGGTTTGTGCGACGGTGCATCGTGCGGTCGGCCGACTGGGACCTTGGCATGGGTCGAGGACCGGTTGCGCATCTGATCGACTAGTAGTTGATCCCCCGGCAGGCTGGCGGGTCAGGGGGCGTGGGTTATCAGCGTTAGGCCGTCGGCTATGGGGAGCATTACTTGGGCGGTGCGGGGGTCGGCCACCACAGAGGCGTTGAACTCTCGAATGTGGGCAGTGTCGGGGTTCTCTTCGAGGTCGGCATCAGGGTCGGCCACTCTCCCACCCCACAGCACGTTGTCCACCAGGATGATCCCCTTCGGGCTGAGGCGGCGCATGATCTCCTCGTAATAGGTCTTGTAAGACCGCTTGTCGGCGTCGATGAAGGCCAGATCGATGGGCGGATCGTCCGGCAGGGAGGCCAGCGTCTCGGCCGCGGGGGCGATCACCACCTCGATGCGGTCGGCCATCTCGGCCTGCTCCCAGAATGGCCGGCCGATGCTCACCCACTCGTCGCTCACATCGCAGCACAGCAGCCGCCCGCCAGGGGCCAGCCCCCGGGCGATGGACAGGGCCGAGAAGCCAGTGAAGGTGCCCACTTCCACCGCGAACTGCACGTCGAGCAGGCGCGTGAGCATGGTCATGAAGGCGGCCTGTTCGGGGGCGACCTGCATCCCGGAGATGCGACCCAGTTCGGCAGTGATGTCGATCAACTCTTGGGCGATGGGGTCGATGCCCGCCCCATGGGCCACCAAGTACTCCTGCACATTGGCACTGAGGCCGATTCCCTTGGGGGTCATGCCCGCCCCAACACGGAGTCCACCTCGATGATGATGGCCCGTCGGTCGGCACCCCGGTCTTTGGCGGGGCTGTAGCGCTGGCCGTAGCGGGCCACCGCGTCGGCACACTGCTCGGGGTCGGCAGTGACGGTGGCGTGTCCTTCCAGGGTGACCCATCGGCCACCGTCCACCTGGCAAAGGGCGGCTCCACCGCCCCCAGCTGCCTCCAGCAGGCGCACCTTCTTGGCCCCGGCCCAGGTGATGATGCGAGCCGTGGCGGTTTCGGGATCCCAGGTGAACCCCACCGGGGTCACGTGGGGAGTGCCGTCGGGGCGCAATACGGTTAGCGAGGCCAGGTGGCGGTCTTGGAGGAAGCCGTTCATCTCGTCGGTGAGGTTGCGGGGGTCGTGGGCCATCGGCTCAGGCTTCCTTAGTGAGCAGGGGTTCGGGCAACGGGCGGGCGTGGAGTACCACCAGGCGTTGGGTGGCCCTTGTCATGGCCACATACAGGGCTTGCATCCCCTTGGGGAGCTTCTCACAGATGTCGGCCGGCTCCACCACGATGGCGGTGTCCACCTCGAGCCCCTTCACCAACTCCACCGGGGTGATGGTCACCCGAGACTCCAGGCCCCGCTCATACACCAGCCCGTGGTCGACCTCGGCAGCGGTGAGTGCCTCAGAGATGGCATCGGCCAGATCGTTGTGGCAGATCACCGCCAGGTTTCCGTTGGCCAACGCGCTGAGCTCGGCTTTCACTTCGCCGACGACGGCAGCGGTCAGGCTGGTGGGGATGGACTCGTTGGCATGGCCAGCATGGCTGACGTGGCTGGATTCACGGCCTTGGCCGTTGCCCTGCCCATTGCCGGAGGCGGGAGATTGATGGCCGAAGACGGGCACGAAACGGGGTGGCCGGCCTTCGGTGCGGATGGATTGGGGCGGAACAAGACCGGGCATGGCGGCATCGAGCACCTTGGCGGCCACATCCATAATCGGCTCGGGCAGGCGATAGCCAATAGTCAACTCGGAGAATCGGGGCTCCCGGTGGCTGGGCAAGTGCTCGATCACGCTGTCCCAAGTGTCGTGCCCCCAGGCCGAGGTGGCCTGGGCGATGTCGCCAACCACCGTCATCGACCCGTTGAGCGAGCGGCGGCTGATCATCCGGAGCTGCATGGGCGACAGATCCTGGGCCTCGTCCACCACGATGTGGCCGTAGGTGCGTATCGAGTCGGCCTGCTTGTGGCCGGGCCGGGTGCCCAACAGGGCCAATGCCTCATCCAGCAGCGGGGCATCGTCGGCCGTCCACATCACCTCGGAGGCATGGGGTTGTCGAGGGCGATAGAGCAGATTGGCTTCGGTCGAAGTGAGCACCGAGGCGGTCGCCGAGCGGAGCAAGGCCGGCGAGCCGAACAGGTCGTGCAGCAGGTGCGACGGGGTGAGAACCGGCCACATCCACTCCAAGGCTTCTCGCAGCTCGATGCTGCCGTGAAGCTGCTCTCGCACTGCTTCCACATCGGGGGCGGAAGAGTCGGTGCGGGCACCGCTGTCGGCTAGGTGCTGGTACACCTGTTCTTCGACATAGCGGCGGGCCCGGTTGTGGGTGCGGAACCGCTTGCGGGCCTGGCGCACGATCTCGGCGCTTTGGTCCACGGTGAGACGGAGCCGACGCAGGCCAAACCCCACTGTCACATCGGAGCGCAGCGGGCGCTGGCGATCCCGACGGGCCCGGCGAAGCACCGTGATCATGCGCAAATCGCCTTTGATGCGGGACACGCTAGGATCGTCGAGCCCTTTCACCCGGGTGCCAGGCAAAAGGTCGGCCAGCATCGACACCTCCACGCCGGCCTCGCCCAGCGACGGAAGCACCTGTTCGATATACGCGAGGAACAGCCGGTTGGGGCCGAGTACCAGCATCCCCTGGCCTTCGAGGGGAAAGCGATGGGTGTAGAGCAGGTAGGCGGCCCGGTGGAGGGCGGCCACCGTCTTGCCGGTACCGGGACCGCCCTGGACCACCAAGAGGCCTGACAGCGGGGAGCGGATGATGGCATCCTGCTCGATCTGGATGGTGGCGGCCGCGTCGGCCAGTCGGCCAGTGCGCCCGGCTTCCAGTCCGGCTCGCAGGGTGGCCTCCCCTACCAGCGGCATACGACCCCGGCCGTTGGTTTCGCCGAAGTGCTCGTCTTCCACCCCCAACAGCTCTTGGCCCCGGGTCACGAAGTGGCGGCGGCGGGACAGGCCCATGGACTCGCTGCCGGTAGCCCGGTAGAAGGCCTCGGCCGCCGGGGCCCGCCAGTCGATGGTCACCGGCTCCTGGTCGTCATCCCACACCGCCACCCGGCCTACATAGAGCTGGTCGCCGCCCTGATCGCCGCCCTGATCGTCGCTCCAGTCGAGGCGGCCGAACACTAGCGATGAGTTGCCAATGTCAAGGGCGCTGAGGCGGGTACTGATGGAGTCCCAAATGATCTCCCGCTCATAGCGGGCCTGGTGGGTACCGCCCGCGCCCACCTCTACCATGCCTTTCAGCGACAAGGCCCGCTCCCGAGCCGTCTCGAGGGCTTGGTGGGCCTGATCGATGTACGTCTGCTCCGCAGCGTGATCGGGATGAATCGGAGACTCCTCAGCCAGAGCGCAAAATCAGTGAACGTTCAAGTCTAGTACAAGATCGGAGGGCTGCAATGCGATGCGGTCTCAGAATTGACCTCACCTCAGGATGGCTCAAATGTCAATTCGGGCACTACGACTTCCTAGGTGTCGCCTGGAGTTGCTCTTGATTTTCGAGATCCGAGTTCGGGCGTTTCGTTGGGCTTGGTTTCTTCGGGATCTGTTCCCAAGGTGGGCAGGTGGAGGATGATGGAGGGAGGGGCGGGCCAGGGTGCATGGCGGCCCTGCTGCGCCCCGCACCAGGAGACATCACCGCCCCCGATTGGGTTCATTTAGCGAGGGACTGGCGTCAGACAGAGAGATAGGGAAGGGCGTGGTTTAGGAGAGCACCTCTTCGTCGGAGGAACCCCGGTTCGGAACATCGGGGTGGTGCTGATTTCCAACGTAGGTGGTTTTGAACTGGAGCATCTCCAATGCCGCGGCCACTCTCCATGGCAGATTCTCATCGAAAATGAGTCGTATGGAGGGACGTTGCCTGGGTGTTGCCGATTGGGGGCTCACGCCGCCAGGCTGGTCTCATACGCGATGGCAGCTTGTACCTGCTCTGCTGAGAGCTGGTAGTCATCTGACAAGTCCTCGATGCTCAGCCCGGCGCGTTGCAGGTCGGCAAGTGTACCGGTGGGAATCCGGGTGCCTTCGACGCAGGGGGCTCCTGCCTGGACTTCGGGATTCACCCACACACTTGTATGCGGCCTCCAGATGGTGGCCATACCCGAATCATTGAACGTGATCGGCACAAGCAGCGGTTCGACCACAACCTGGAAGGCCTGCTGGCCGCCCATTCCCACATCTATCCAGCTCCCTATGTCGGCGAAGAACCCTCGTCCAGCTGTAGCCAGGCCCTCATGGGCGAACGGCCTGTGGGTTCCAAGCTCAGCAGCCAGATATTCGGCGCCTCTGGCGATCTCGCTTCGGGGGACCTCCCGCTCCACAAGTTCTCCGATCACGCGGAGGCTTAGCAAGTCCCAGAAGCTGAACAGGCCGTCCAACTCCCCCGACAACAGCGGCACCTTGTCCGCGCCTGCTCTGGTCCACCCCTCGACTCGGCGTCTGGTGCATCTGATGAGACGCGCCACCTCGGCAACGTCGTAGATCCCTCGGCCCAAATAGGAACCCGCACAGGGAACCGAGAGCGAAGAACCTGCCATGCCCACAAATCCAGCGTAGCGGCCCCGATGACAGCTATACCCGCCGCTGCGTGTTTCGCCAGAGTCCATGCCGCCCCTTTAGGGTCGTCTTCCAAACCTCGCGCAATTGGAAAACAGCCTGGAAGGTTATATTCGCACAGCGAGCGCCGATCAATGTGACACTCGGGTCAGATGGAGTAGCGCTCAGAGAGTCTCAGCCTCGCCGATCTCCTTGAGAGCGTCGCCAATGGCGGCCCGAAGACGGCGGGCGAGATGAGGGTGCAGATGAGCTACCAGCCCATAGCCAGCCTGGCCCACCTCCTCAACGGTGAGCACCACCCGAGGGGTGGCGTCTTCGTAGTCGTCGGCAATGGCCACCGCCCACGAAACCGGGGAGAACTCGTCGTCGTCTCCGGGAGGGAGGTCGGCTGGGTCGAAGGGGTAGTCGTCTATAGACCGGCGCACGCGGTCGATGGTACTGGCGACCGGTATCGGAGCGATAGCAACGACCCCCCGATATGTCAGTACGGTTTGGGCGTGGCTGCCGGTTCCGACCTCACAAACAGCGCCTTTCTGCGGGCGTGCCGCGGCCTGCCAGTAGACCGGGTTCCAGTGTGGTTCATGCGCCAGGCCGGGCGATCGCTTCCCGAATACCGGGCTTTTCGGGGAGAAGGCTCGATGCTGGAAGCCATTGCCCGCCCGGACGTGGCCACCGAGATCACCCTTCAGCCGGTGAGGCGTTACGGGGTAGACGCTGCCATCTTGTACTCCGACATCGTGGTGCCCACCCACGCCATTGGATTTGGAGTGGACATTGTGCCCGGAGTGGGGCCGGTGGTGGAGCAGCCGTTCTGCGAGGCCCGCGACCTCGACCGGCTCCGCCCGCTGGATCCGGAGACGGACACGCCGTATGTACTGGAGACCGTCCGAAACCTGGTGGCGGAGCTGGACGTGCCGCTGATCGCTTTCGCCGGGGCGCCATTCACCATGGCCTCCTATTTGGTTGAAGGAGGGCCGTCGCGTACCCACGCCCTCACCAAGCGGTTGATGCACAGCGAACCCGGGTTGTGGGCTGCGCTGTTGGATCGCTTGGCCGATCTGGCCATCGCCTCCATCGGCTCGCAGCTCGACGCTGGGGCTTCGGCGTTTCAGCTGTTCGACTCGTGGGCCGGGGCGCTGGCCCCCGACGAATACCGGCGATTCGTGCTGCCCGCCAGTCAGCGCATTTTCGCCGAGCTCCGCAGTCGTGGCGATGGGGCACCAGGCATCCACTTCGGCGTGGGCACCGGCGAACTGCTCGAGTTGTTGGCCAAGGCCGGGGCCAACGTGGTGGGGGTGGACTGGCGAGTACACATCGACGACGCCCGGGAGCGGCTGGGTCCCAGCGTAGCCGTGCAGGGCAATCTGGACCCGGCCGCGGTGCTGGCCCCGTGGTCAGTGGTGGCCGAGCGGGTGGTCGACGTGCTTGACCGCAATGCCGGCCAGCCCGGTCACGTGTTCAACCTAGGCCACGGCGTGCTGCCTGAGACCGACCCTGAGACGCTGGAACGGGTTGTGGCGTTGGTACACGGGTACAGGGCCACCCCGTGAGAGTCGCGGTGAGAGAAGCAGTTCGCTGGGAGATTGTCGCGCCATGAGGGTGTCTCTGTGAAGGTTGCCGTTGTCGGGGCTGGTATCACCGGGCTGGCCGCCGGGTATGAGGCCACCAAGGCCGGTGCCGAGGTAGTGGTGTACGAGGCCGCCGAGCGGGCCGGCGGACGGCTTCTCACCACCAAGCTGGCTGGTCAACCGGTAGATGAGGGAGCGGACGCATTCTTGGCCCGGGTGCCGTGGGCGACAGAACTGTGCCAGGAACTGGGACTGGGCGCTGAGCTGGTGTCACCTGCTCAGCGGGCGGCGTTCGTGTACTCCCGGGGAGCGCTGCGGGCACTGCCCTTGCCCAATGTGCTGGGGGTGCCGCTGGACTTCGACGCTCTGGCTGCCTCCGGGATCGTGTCCGACGACGGAGTGGACCGCGCCCGCCAAGAGCCCGATTTGGCCGGGTCGCCGCTGGTCGGCGACGAGTCGGTGGGCGGACTGGTGCGGCGGCGTTTGGGCGATGAGGTGGCCGACCGGCTGGTGGATCCTCTGATCGGGGGCATCAACGCCTCCTCCATCGACGACCTGAGCGTGCGGGCCGCAGTGCCCCAGTTGGCCGAGGCTGCCTCCCGGGGCCCCAGCCTGGTGCAGGAGTTGCGGCGTCTGGCCGCGTCGTCGACAGTCGACCCGGCCGCGCCGGTGTTCTATACGCTGCCCGACGGCTTGGGGCGGCTGACCGGCGCGCTCACCGAGCGTTTGGGCGACCGGCTGCGACTGTCGTCCCCGGTGTCTGACCTGGGCGAGATCGATGCCGACCAGGTGATAGTGACCCTCCCCGCCGACATCGCTCGTGAGCTGGTGGCCCCGGTGTCGGCCCGCACGGCCGAACTGATGGGCACCATCGACTACGCCTCGGTGGTGCTGGTGTCGCTGGCGTACGAAGCCATGGATGTCAACCACCCCATGGCGGGGTCGGGCTATCTGGTACCCGCAGTTGAGGGACTCACCATCACGGCCTGCTCATGGGCGTCGAGCAAATGGGCCCATGTGGGCTCGCCCGACACGGTGGTATTGCGGGTGTCCGCCGGCCGCTACGGCGACGACCGGGTGTTGGCCCTCGGCGACGATGCGCTGCTGGAGGCAGTGGGGGCTGATTTGGCTGAGACCATGGGACTCGACGCCCAGCCCCACACCGTACGCATCAGCCGGTGGGAGCGGTCGCTGGCCCAGTTTCGGCCCGGCCATTTGGAGTTGGTGGCCGACATCGAGCAGTCATTGGCCCACGACGCCCCCTGGTTGCGGGTAACCGGGGCGTGGGCTCGGGGCTTGGGGGTGCCGGCCTGCATCCACCAGGGCCGACAAGCGGCAATGGCCAGCGTGGCCCACGGCGCGGTCGCCCGATGAGAACCCCCGCCAGCATGACCGGCGGACATTCGCCCGATGAGTAGCCCGAGGTTGGCGGTGTGGGCTCGCACCAGCGGGTGGACGGCGGCGGGCTCTTTGGCGGCGGGCGGACTGGTGGCTCTGTCGATGCCCCCCTGGGGGTGGTGGTCCCTGGCCCTCATTGGACTGGTGGCATTCGAGCGTCTGATTGCCGATCAGCCGATTTGGGCTCGGGCGTGGCGGGGGTTCGGCTTTGGGGCCGGCTGGCTGTTCCCGGCCACATTCTGGATGGTGGACTTCACTCTGCCCGGTTATCTGGCGGTGTGCGTGGTGTTCTCGGCACTGTATGGCCTGGTGGGGGCGACTAGCCCGCCGGGGCGCAGCCGGTGGGTGGCTCTGCCCGGCCTGTTCGTGCTGGCCGGAGCGATTCGGTGGCGCTGGCCGTTCGGCGGTGTGCCGCTGGCCACCCTGCCCATGAGCCAGGTTGACACCCCGTGGGCCACCACCGTGCGGGTACTGGGGCCATTGCTGCTGGTGGGGGTGTGTGCGGTCATCGCCATGGTGCTGGCCGCCGCGCTGGATCGCCGGTGGCAAGCGGCGTTGGCTCTGGCCGTGGTGGTGCTGGGGTTCTGGGGCTGGGCGGCGTTGGCCCCCCGGGGCTCGGCCACCGGCACCCTAGACGTGGCCATCGTGCAGGGAGGCGGACCACAGCGAACCAGGGCGGCCAACACTGTGCCGGGCGTGGTGTTCGAGCGCCACCTGGAAGCCAGCCAACTGGTGCAGAAGCCAGTGGACTTGGTGGTGTGGCCCGAAGACGTGGTGGACGTCCACGGCCTGTTTGTCAACAGCGAGGAGCGTCAGCGACTAGCAGAGTTGGCCACCGAACTCGATGCCACCCTGGTAGCCGGGGTGGTCGAAGACGTGTCAGCCACCGAGGCAGCCAACTTCGCCGCGGTCTTCAGCCCCGACGGATCGCTGGTAGACCGCTACGACAAGGTGAGGCTGGTGCCTTTCGGGGAGTACGTGCCGCTGCGGTCGCTGATCGAGCCGCTGGCCCCCGATTACCTGCCGGCCGGAGACATGCGCCGGGGTGACACCCCCGCGGTGGTGGACACCCCCGTGGGCCGCCTCGGGGTGTCCATAAGCTGGGAGATCTTCTTCGAGGATCGGGCTCGCGATGCTATTGGCAACGGCGGCGAGGTGCTGTTGAACCCCACCAATGGGGCCAGCTACTGGCTCACCATCGTGCAGACCCAGCAAATCGCCAGCTCCCGTTTGCGAGCACTGGAGACCGGCCGCTGGGTGGTGCAGTCGGCCCCCACCGGGTTCAGCGCCTTCGTCGACCCCGACGGCAACGTCTATCAGCGCACCGCCGTCTCCGAGCGCAAGGTCATCCAAGCTGAAGTTGAACTCCGCACTGGCCAAACCCTCGCCACCCGCGCCGGCCCCTGGCCCATGATCGCCCTCGCCCTCGCCGCCCTAGCCGCCGCCTGGATGGCCCACTCAAGGGACCCCACCCCTACCCGCCGCCAACCTCGCTGATCAGACCTCCACCATCAGGGTGACGGGGCCGTCGTTGGTTAGTTCTACTGCCATCATGGCGCCGAAGGAGCCGGTGGCTACGGTGGCCCCTAGAGTGCGGAGCTCGGCGACGAGGCCGTCGATCAAGGCAGCAGCTTGGTCGGGGGCGGCAGCGCCCAGGAATGAGGGGCGGCGGCCCCGGCTGATGTCGCCGTAGAGGGTGAACTGGCTCACCACCAACAACTCGCCGCTGGTGTCGGCCACCGACAGGTTCATGTGCCCGTTCTCGTCGGTGAAGATCCGCAGGTTCCACAGCTTGCCGGCCATCTTCTTGACCGTCTCGGCATCATCATCGTGGGTCACCCCCACCAGACAGCACAGACCGGGACCGATCTCTCCGATGACCTCGCCGTCCACCCGAACCCGAGCCTCGGTGGCCCGTTGTACTAGCGCTCGCACGGCGCCAAGTTAGTGGCCCCTAGAGGCACCTGAGCATTTGCCAAACCCCCCGAATTCCGAAAGCCTTGTGGGGCTATGGTCTCGGCGGATCAACCGCTCAAAATCGCCCTTTTGTCGTACCGGGGCAAGCCCCACTGCGGCGGACAGGGGGTGTACGTCCACCATCTGAGTCGGGCCCTTACCGACCTCGGCCACCATGTGGAGGTGCTGAGCGGACAGCCCTATCCGGTGCTGGACAATCGGGTGCCGCTGCACCAGCTTCCCAGTCTGGATATCTTCAACGACGTCCACCCCGGGCGGATGCCGGGGTTCTGGGAGATCAAGTCGTGGGCCGACGCTGCCGAGGTGGGCTCGTTTATGACCGGGGCGTTCTCGGAGCCGCTGGCTTTTTCTATCCGGGCCTGGCAGATGTTGCGAACCCGGACCGGCGAATTCGACCTGGTTCACGACAACCAGTCGCTGGGCTACGGCCTGCTGGGCATTGAGCGGGACGGTTTGCCGGTGCTGGGCACCATCCACCACCCCATCACCGTCGACCGCCAACTGGAGCTGGAGCACGCCCGGGGCCCGGTGGAGCGGCTGGGCAAGCGGCGCTGGTACTCCTTCACCCGGATGCAGGCCCGGGTGGCCCGGCGCCTGCGGCGCATCATCACCGTGTCGGAGTCATCACGCGACGACATCGTCCGGGACCAGAAGGTGCCCCGTCGCCTGATGCATGTGGTGCCGGTGGGCGTGGACCCCGAGCAGTTCCGCCCGCTGCCCGGCGTGGAACGCAAACCAGAGCAGATCATCACCACCGCCAGCGCCGATGTGCCCATGAAGGGCCTGCGCTATCTGCTGGAGGCGGTGGCCAAGCTGCGTACCGAGCGGGATGTGCGCCTGATCGTCATCGGCAAGCCCCGCGAAGGGGGAACCTCGGCGGAGGCCATTGCCAGCCTGGGTCTGAGCCAGGTGGTGGAGTTCATCTCTGGCGTCCCCGACGAGCGCATCGTGGAGTTGTACGCCACCAGCTCGGTGGCGGTGGTGCCGTCGCTGTATGAGGGGTTCTCGCTGCCCGCCATCGAGGCCATGTGCAGCGGCACACCGCTGGTGGCCACCACGGGAGGGGCGCTGCCCGAAGTGGCCGGCCCCGATGGCCAGACCTGCGTGTCGGTTCCACCAGGCGACAGCGAGGCTCTGGCCGCCGCGATAAGCCGGGTGTTGGACGACCCGGCCATGGCCGCCCGTATAGGCGAGGCGGGACGGGAGCGGGTGATCAGCCGATGGAGCTGGCGTCACACCGCAAAGCAGACGGTGGAACACTATCGGGCCTTGCTCGACGAGTGGCGGCCCAACCGATAGGCACGAACCTCTCGGCGACTTCCAGTCCGATCATGTTGACCGTTGACTACAACCGCTTGGGTTTGAAGCCGGGCGAAAGGCTGCTCGATTTGGGATGCGGCTTTGGGCGCCATGCCTATGAGGCCGCCCGACGGGGCGCCCATGTAGTGGCCTGCGACCTGGCGTCGGCCGAGCTGGCCGAAGTTCGGGCCACGTTCGCGGCCATGTCGGATACTGGCGAGCAATATCAGGGAACCTGCCAGGCAGCTCAGGGCGATGCCACCTGCCTGCCGTTCCCCGACCAGTCGTTCGACCGGGTCATCGCCTCCGAAGTCCTAGAGCACGTGGACTCCGACGATCAGGCCCTGGCCGAGCTAGCCCGGATTCTGCGGCCCAGCGGCGTGCTGGCTGTGACCGTGCCCACCTGGTTCCCCGAGAAGGTGTGCTGGGCGCTGTCGGACGAATATCACGCTCCCAAAGCCCAGGGCGGCCATGTGCGGATCTACCGGCGGGGCGAACTCCGCAATCGGCTCCGCCGGGCCGGCTTAGCCCCCTATTCGGGCCACCACGCCCACGCCCTGCACAGCCCGTACTGGTGGCTGCGGTGCGCGGTGGGTCCCAACCGGGACGACCATCGGCTGGTGGCGGCTTACCGCCGGCTCTTGGAATGGGATATTGTTCGCCAACCGAAAATCACCCGAATAGCCGAACGGGTCCTGAGTCCAGTGCTGGGCAAGAGCCTGGTCCTCTACAGCCGGAAGCCAGGACCAGAGAGTTCAAGGGAGACCGAGTTTGTCGCCGTCTGAATCCCACAACCAACGGGAGACCGAGCTTGCCGATGCTGACTCCCCCACCCCCGGAGGCAGCGATTCCGACGGACCTTGCGTGGCTGGCGTTTTGTCGGCGTCCGATCTCGAACTAACCGCCGCCAGCATCGCCGACTGGCAGCTGCCCAACGGCATGATTCCCTGGTTCCCCGACGGCCACGCCGATCCGTGGAACCATGTGGAGGCAGCCATGGCCCTGTCGGTGATGGGCCGCCGAGTCGAGGCCGAGCGGGCCTACCAATGGCTGATGGACTATCAGCGGCCCGACGGCGCCTGGCACCAGTACTACGTGGCCGACGGCGTGGAGCAAGACAAGCTGGACGCCAACTGCGTGGCCTACGTGGCTGCCGGGGTGTGGCACCACTACCTGTGTACCGGCGATCGGAGCTTCCTGGAGTCAATGTGGCCGGTGGTGGAGCGGGCCGTGGACTTTGTCCTCGACTTGCAGCTTCCCCGAGGCGAGATCCGCTGGGCCCGCCACGCCGACGGCACCCCGTGGTCGTTCGCCCTGCTCACCGGGTCGTCCAGTATCTGCCACAGCCTGCGGGCGGCGATCGCCACCGGCGAGGCGTTGGGCCACGAGCGACCAGACTGGGAGCTGAGCGCGGCTCGGCTGGCCGACGTGATCCGAACCCAGCCCGACGCCTTCGCCCCCAAAGACCGCTGGGCCATGGACTGGTACTACCCGGTGCTGTCGGGCGTGATCACCGGACAGGAAGGCCGAGCCCGGCTGGCCTCCCAATTTGATCAGTTCGTGATGGACGGCCTGGGAGTGCGCTGCGTGTCCGACCGGCCCTGGGTCACCGCCGCCGAGACCTGCGAAAGCGTCATCGCCCACCTCGGCGTGGGCCGCCGAGACATTGCCGCCGAGATGTTCGAATGGGTGCAAGACCTGCGGGCCGACGACGGCTCCTACTTCACCGGCATGGTCCACCCCGAGCGCACTCACTTCCCCGCCGACGAGCGCACCTCATACACCGCCGCCGCCGTCATCCTGGCCGCCGATGCCCTCTCCGGCGCCTCCCCCGCCTCCGCCCTGTTCTCCAACCACCGCACCCTCCCCGAACTAATCACCATCGGCTAACGGCCAGGCGGCCGGCCATCAGGTCTGAGTCAGATTCTCAGGTACCTCTACTAGCAGTGAGGGATCCGGCTCCACTGCCGCCACACGTGAGTTGTATGCATCGAAGAGCTGGCGAAACACCCGGCGGGTCTCTGGTTCTGAGTATCTGGCAATCTCATCGATACTGCCGGCCACGAACTCCTCAACACCGCGAACCGCGATGCGATCTTCGATACCGATGTAGTCAGCGAGAGATCGGGCCGTTCCTATCCTGTCTTCAAGCGTCAGGATCATGGGCCGAAAGCCCTGTTCGATGTTGACTTGGCATTTCGCGACAAGCGCCTCAGTTGGGCCCACAGTCACATGGATCGCAGTGTCGTTGACCATGAAATCCCCCGCTCGGCCTGTCTGCTGGTCGGCAGTCGTGTAGCTCTGGTTCTCGATGGCAAGATCAGAGTGTCTGATCTCCAATGTCGCTCCCACGAGATGCTGTGCCACCGCCCCTACCGTGTTGCCGCCCTTTTCTCTGGCGGCGGCTAGCAGTCCGTCGAACGTGTGACGAGTCTGCTTGTTAAAGTCGATCTCCAGTGGCAGGCGCTGGCGATCGTAGAAGTCAGCCCGAATACGCCCGACCATCTTCGCCTGAAGGAGATTCATGGCAGAGAGCTTTTCGTCCTCGTCCAGAACTTCGAATTCCTCCGCAACCAATGAGCCGTTGACCACATCCTGGAACGAGCGGGCGAGGTCTTGGCTCCCGCGGCTCGTGCGACCCCCCTCACTGGCGAAAGGGCGTTCCTCACCGTGCCGAGCAAGGATGTTCTTTATTCGGGTCCCGCCGAGAAGACTGACTTGAGAACCGGTGAACCACTTGGATTCGTCGAGAGGAAAGTGGGTGCTCATGTGCTCACACATGATGAGCCCAACTGCCATCACGTTGCGGTTGACTGTGCCTTCGTTGCGTTGAGCCTCGTACCACTGCTCGATGTCGGCATCGAGCACATCGGCAATGCTCTCGGCGTTCACACAGCAGCCTTTGCGGTTACTCGACTCCCCATCGCCATAGCAGCAGGCACCAGCGCATGTTCAGCGAGCCATTCGATCACTGGCACACAAACTGCGTCACCGAAGCCGAATAGCGCCTGAGCATCGGTAACTGCGGAATAGTCGAACTCATCAGGAACTCCCTGAAGGCGGGCGTATTCGCGCGGCGTCATCCATCGTGCTCGTACTCCATCTGGAGAGACTACGACGACTGCCTGTCGAGACGAACCACCTCGTGCCGTGCGGAGGCATCCGGAAATGTCGTCCGAGCGGATTTCCCACACAGGTGCTCCGTTGCGGGTCCGTCGGTAGGCAGTGCGCCAATGGGTAACCCCGTCTTGCTCTAGGAGAGCCAAGCGATCTTGATGGAGGGGAGAAAGCGATCCCATGAACTTCCCAAACCGTTCGCCGTCCCACCACCGTCCGTCGCCAAGATCGAGATGCTCTATGACATCGCTGAGGCGGCGAGTATCCTGGGGTGGAATTAGCAGTGATAGCTCCTGAAGCATGAGATCTTGATTGGCCCTCACGAACGCGGCCACCGACTCGGAGCGCAGCGGCCCAGCCATCCCCGAAGACGCACCGCCTAGTCGTTCACTCGTGCCGATGATGAAGAGGCGGGGCCTTGACTGAGGCACGAACCAGCTTGCATCCAATGTCAGCACATCACAGATGTATCCCAACTTGTTGAGCACCATGATCGAAGCTCGGAGGTCTTCACCTCCCCTGGAAGAAACGAACGATGGAACATTCTCGATCATCACCACGGGCGGGATTCGCTCCCCCATCTCCCTCAGGACTCGGGAAAACTCAAAGAACAACCCCGACTGCTCCCCTTCCAACCCTTTCCGATTCCCGGCCAGAGACAGATCAACACATGGGAAGCTGGCCGTAGCGATGTCGACGCTAGGCACCGAGGTGCCCTTGACCCTTCGAATGTCTCCTAAGACATAGTGGGCAGCATCGAAGTTGGCCGCATACACCGCATGCTTGACCGGCTCAATGTCATTCGCCCACACCACGTCGATACCCGCCTGCTCCAAGCCAGCCCTCACCAGGCCAATGCCGGCAAAGAACTCCGCCGCTACGAAAGGCTGACGTGAGTGCATCAATTGACGATAGCCGTGGCCAATGACAGTTTCGGTGATCAACATCAAGAAGGCTCCGTGGGTACCATCACTCTCATGAGCGGGCTGCCGGAGGAGTCTTGGGCTTCATCGGAGGCGACTCGGAGGTCGATGCAGGGGAACCGCAGCCGAGGCATGCGTCACTTGGACCCATAAAAGGGTCCGGTCAACTAATCAGGTGCCGCCATTCGCTCAAGAAGCGTGTTGATCATTTCGCCAACAGGGCGCATGTCTTCAAGTTTCTTGGTGATCTTGTATGTGATGTCCTGGTCCTGGGCCATCATTATCAAGCGCCCCGCTAGCCCGTCATTCACTTCGTCCTTGTGCCAGACATTGAATACGATTTGCTCAGGGCATATTCCAAGACACAGTAGAAAAGTATAGTTTCGGTCCAAACGGACGTGGTTGAACTGAAATGTGCCGTTCGCGCCCAGCGAAGCGGTCTTGACCTCGGTTCGATGCCCCTCGATCACCATGTCAATCTCCGATGTACGGTTGCCGTTGCCGATGCTGAATCCTGCGTTGCCCAGATATCCTCTGGACTCTGCTCGCGTATTATGTTCGCCAGCAGTTCTACGGCATCCATCAGGGCGCTTCCCATACCCGCTTGCTGCCATCGGGCTTCCAGAAAACCAGGAAGTACGAGTGATTCTTCCGTGCGTGTACTTGCTTGACTGCGCGGCTCACACCGGGCCGGTTCTTTCGCATCACCACGAACAGGTCTTCGGCCACGAAACCCAGTTGTTCGTATGCCTGCATGATCTCGACATGGGTGAACCGCTGCCGGTTGGAGCACACCTCGTCCTGGCACTTCACTATCAAGACACCCCTGTCGCGGAGCACTCTGTGCGCTTCCTCCCCGGCATCCTCGTACAGAGAGAGCACGGCTTCGTGGTACTTCTTGTTCGTCCTGTTGCCTGTCCCGTTGTTCCGGTAATGGCGCTCGAACGCCTGATGCGCAGTGTGCGCTGTTCCCCCCGGTGAGTGCATATACGGCGGGTCAAGCACAACGCAGTCGATTTCGCCATCGCCGTAGGGAAGCGCCCTACAGTCGATGCCGGTCTGAATGTCCGTCGCCAGCAATTCATACATTCCATCTGGAACGTTCCGCCAGAAAACGCCTTTACCGAAAGTCACGTCGGCAACAACACTGCTAGGCGCCACGTACAAGTCCATTATCCGCGGGAACACGTAGTCGTTTCCCTCGGCGTATGCGCTGAACACTAGGTCGTTGGTTGGCAATCCATTGCGTACGCGACGTGCTGGCATCTGTTGGCCGAACAGGCTGTCGCTCTGAACTCTGCTCATATTGCCATTTCCTCCATCATCTTGCGACCGACGAACCGTCTGGGACCAACTGGCCTCACCAGGCCAATGCCGGCAAAGAACTCCGCCGCTACGAAAGGCTGACGTGAGTGCATCAATTGACGATAGCCGTGGGCAATGACAGTTACAGGGATCAACATGACGAAGGCTCTGTCGCTACCATCGGCCTATGGGTGGGCTGCCGGAGGAGTCTTGGGCTTCATCGGAGGCGACTCGGAAGTCGATGCAGGGGAACCGCAGTCGCGACACCAAGCCGGAACTGGCGGTTCGCTCGGCGGTACATCGCCGGGGGTTGCGCTATCGGGTGGCGGCCCGGCCGCTGCCGGAGCTGCGCCGGACGGCCGATCTAGTGTTCCGCAAGGCCAAGATCGCAGTGTTCGTGGACGGCTGCTACTGGCACGGCTGCCCCGAGCACCACACCCAGCCCGCCACCAACCCGGAATACTGGTCTGACAAAATCACCGGCAATATCGCGAGGGACAAAGATACCGACACTCACCTCCAAGAGGCCGGTTGGACCGTGATGCGCTTCTGGGAACACGAAAACCCCGAAGCCGTTGCCGATGCAGTGGAAGAATCAGTCCGAGTTGCTCTGGGCCAAAATGCAGCTCAGCCTGTGGCTGGGCCTGAAGAAGTTTGACAGATTGGGTCCGAATGACGACCCTTCGTGGGTACGCGTTACAGCAGCTTGGCAACTACGCGATCCTTAGGCCGCGTTGCTCAGCATCTTGATCCAGGATGGACGCCAGTGACTTGAGGGTACGAGCCTTGATTGGATGACAATTCTCGGGAACATGCCCGTCATTGATGATTTCGACGGTGGAACTCGATTCCCATTTGCTTCTTCCTACGAATATTCCTTTGTCAGACTGGACGACATAGTATACGACATTATACACTACAATCAAGTAGCCAAACAAGGGGACAGGGGAGTGATCAGGTGAGTAGCGCCCTTGCTAACAAGTTGACTTCAATCGTTGACTCCACACGGCTCACACACGACGATATCGGGGATATCGTCGATGCAAGTGGACGGTCAGTGAGTCGCTGGTCCGCTGGAGTCACCGAGCCACAGCGCCTCTCCCGGCAACGCCTCCTAGAACTTGCTTATGTCGCTCAGGAACTAGAGGCTGTGCTAGAGGCTGAATACGCAAACATATGGATCCTCTCGCCAAACCGCCTGCTGGATGGGGACACGCCTGCGGAGAGGATTCATAGCGGCGACTTTAAGTCTGTAGCGGCGGTCATCGAAGCCCTGGCTGATGGCGTCGTTGTATAAGCACACACGCCCAAGACATGGCTTCTCCCGACCTTTACCGAGTGCTGGACGAACTTGGCCCATCGCAAATCGATGGCGTCTTTTATCGACACACTGGGCCCAATCGCGACCCCCTCTCAGGCTTCGGTGCGAGCCAGATGGGAGACCGATGGAATCCACCAGGGATAGAAACGGTGTACCTGGCGAGACCGCTGGAGACCTGCCGAGCCGAGTTCCACCGCATGGCAACGGGTCAGGGCTCGGGAGCAGAGTCATTCCTACCTCGGATGGTCTACACCATCGCCATCACGAGGCTTGTAGTAGCCAATCTCACCATTGGTGGGGCATTGGCCGCCGTAGGTCTTTCATCTGAAGCTCTCGTTGGCCCATTTGAACCGTGCCAACGAGTCGGTGATGCCGCTAGCACGCTGGGCTTTGGCGGAGTTCTCGCCCCATCAGCTTCCGGAAGTGGCGAAGTGCTTGCTGTTTTCTCGCGTAATGCACACCACGGCGAGTTGTACGTAGTTCGCTCAGCGAGTGTCGAAAACGGGCAGTGGCATCACCTTGAGTAGTGCCAGACGAACATGTCCGCGCGTCCTGTATTCAGACCCAATGCCCATCGACCTACTAGCAGTCAGCAGCGGAAGCGGTGGGCTCGGGATCGGCGGCGGGTGACGATTTGGGCAGCGCGTTGGTCGGGGGTGACGCGGGTGACGAAGTCGGGGAGGTGGTTGTCGACCTCGGCGAAGGGGACCACGAGGCCCTCGGGGGTGGGCATGGTGGAGCTGAGGACCCAGCGGAAGGTGATGAGGGCTTCGGGGCGGCCCTCGGTGTCAAGCCAGTTCTGAATGCCAGGGTCTTGGTGGGCCACCACGATGCGGAAACGGCCGTCGGCATCAGTGGCGATCTGGGCGTTGTTGAGGCTTACGGTGCGGTTGGCGAAGTCGAGCGATTCGAACCAGGCGTAGCTGTAGAGCATGAACGACCAGTATTGGGCGTCGGGCACGTCGCAAGTCACGACCATGGCCTCATCGGGAGCCAACTCATAGGAGCAGCCGCCGTAGCCGATGGCATCGGCCCCGCCGGGCACCGAACGGGGGCCGTAGAACACGTTGGGAGGGGCAGCCCGGCGGCTGCGCTCCATCCACTGGTTCCAGAACACCAATGCGTCCTCGGCCCAGGCCATGGCTCGGTCCAGCCCTTCGGCTAGATCGCCAGGATCGAGGAGCGCAGGGGTCTCGCCCTCGCTGCCCAGCCGTTCAATGGAGAACCGCCCCGGCTCGTCAACCCCCCAGTCCACGTTGTACTCCCGCACCGATATGTGGTCGGTGTGCTCGTCGATGGGCAGCCAATTGCCCTCGTGAGAAGTGGCGCTGGCGACGAAGGTGAAGCTGCCGTCGGGCTCTACGGCGAAGTCGTCGCTGGAGCGCTCGGCGGTGATGCCCAGCCGGTTCTGGTGCATCTCTCCGTGGGGACTCTGGATCACGAACATGGCCCCTGGCGACAGCCACCCAGTTACCCGATAGGAGTGCTCACTGCTTACGTGGGCCCGCCAGTAGGTGTTGTCGATGTTGGGACCGCCCCAGCGCATGACGTCGTCGTTGTGGCGGTACATCACCGGGAAATCCCGGTCGGCAAACTCCACCTGCTCGATCCACCCCTGCATCAGCAGCCGGCCTATGTGCCGATACCCCTCAGCCCGATCCGCCGCCCCCGCCGGAAAGTCGTCTTCCAGCAGTCGATCACCTGCGGCCCTCAATCGCTCACAGAACTCCCGCCACGCCACGCCGGTCGCCAACTTCTGGTCGTTGTTCACGCCTCAGAAGCTAGTGGCGTGCCTGATCAGATGCCGGGGGCGTGGCGGGTGAGGACTCGCAGGGAACCGGTGGCAGACTGCTCGGTGAAAGCGCCGGAGTCCATGGCCCGACAGTAGATCTCATAGGGCGGACGGCCACCGTCGGCGGGGTCGGGGAACACGTCGTGGATGGCCAGTCGGCCCCCGATGGCCACGTGGGGCACCCAGTTCTCGTAGTCGGCGTGGGCCGGCTCGGTGCCGTGGCCGCCGTCGACGAATAGAAAGGCCAGCGGCGTGGACCAATTTTGGGCAATGGCCACCGAGTCGCCCACCAGCGCCACCACGCTCCCCTCCAGCCCGGCCTCATACACGGTGCGGCGGAAGTGGGGCAGGGTGTCGATTAGGCCCACCTCGGAATCCACGAGGTCGGGCTCGTGCCACTCCCAGCCCGGTTGGTTCTCCTCTGAACCCCGATGGTGGTCGAGAGCGAACAGGACTCGCCCCTGTGCTTGGGCGGCGTCGCCCAGATACACCGACGACTTGCCGCAGTAACTGCCCACCTCGAGCAGCGGCCCATCCACCTCCAAGTCGCAGGCCGCCTGATGCAGAGCCAACCCCTCATCGGAGGGCATGAACCCCCGGGCAGCCTCAGCGAACGCCCGCCGACTGGGTTCCATCGCCTGCCAATTCGGAGGCCCGCTCAGAGGGGGCATCACCGTCCAACGGAGCACCGAACAGATATCGGTCGCACACCGCGTACTTCACCAGCCACACGGTGCCGAATGCGGCCACCGACGCCGCGGTGATGTACCAGCCGTTGTCGGTGGCGGCGTCCACCAGGCCCACGGCCAGCGACGACAGGGCCAGTCCGGCCAGAGACACTAGCCAGAAGGGCAGCACGACTCGGCCCCACTGAGTAGGGCCATCGCTGTTCCACACCCAACCCCGGTACAGAAAGTAGACGGGGATGTTGGCGATCATGAAGGCCACCAGGTTGGACACCAGCCCCGACCAGCCCAATAGGTCGTAGCACACCCGCAGAATGGTCTGGCCCAACACCACACCCACCGCGGATGTGCCGCAGTAGCGCAGCAGGCGGCGCCAGTTGTCCAAGACGTGAGCGCGAGCCGAGACAAGAAGCGACATGGGGAGCAATAAGCGTACCCCAGCGCCTCTCCGATCCGGCCACAGCGGGAGCACAGCAGGAGGGAACCGGCGATTGGGCAGCAGGGAATCGTTGGGGCAAACGGTAGGATCAATCGGTCATGCAGTCAGAGGTAGACGATCTCATCAAGCTGCTGGATCTGGAGCCCATCGAGAAGGACATCTTCCGGGGAGTCAGCCCCCAAGAGGATCGCCAGCGGGTGTTTGGTGGTCAGGTGGCCGGCCAGGCCCTCGTGGCCGCCACCCGCACAGTGGAAGACCGCTCGGTTCACAGCCTCCAGGCCTACTTCATCCGTCCCGGCGATGTGTCGGCGCCCCTGGTGTATCTGGTGGAGCGGGTGCGCGACGGCCGCTCGTTCACCACTCGACGGGTGACCGCCATCCAGCACGGCCAGCCCATCTTCGCCATGTCGGCCTCCTTCCACAAAGAAGAAGAGGGATTCGAGCACCAGACCGACTTGCCTATAGACACCCCCAATCCTGAGGACCTGGAGCCGCATGTGTTGCCGGGCTTCCCGGTGGACGACCAGGGCCGAATGATCCGCCCCATCGAGCTGCGCTATGTGACCGGTTCACCAGCGGAGCGGGAACGGAGCCGAGAGCCCCGCTTGCAGGTGTGGCTGCGGGCTACCGGCACGCTGCCCGCCGACCCGGTGTTGCACACCTGCATGTTCACCTACGCCAGTGACATGACCGTGCTGGACACCGCCACCAAGGCCCTCCCGGTGCAGGGCCACGAGATCGACATTCAAGCAGCCAGCCTGGACCACGCCATGTGGTTTCACCGACCGCTGCGCATGGACGACTGGATCTTCTTGGACCAGGTGTCCAACTCGGCGTCTAACGCTCGGGGCCTGGCGTGGGGCACGGCGTGGAACCGCACCGGTGAGCTGGTGGCCTCTGTCGTGCAAGAGGGCCTGATCCGGCCCCTGCGAAAGCAGTCGTGAGCCTCAGCCTGAGGCTGCTGGCGGTGATCGCCGCAATCGGCCTGCTGGCCAGTGCCTGCGAGGGAAACAACGACGGTGACGGGCAATCTGGCACTGGGGTCCAAGGTATCGCGACCGCGAAGGCCACAGGAGTTGCCACCCCTACAACTGGCGCTGCTGAGTCCACAGCCGGCCCGACTCCAGTGCCAGGGGCTATCTCATCTCCCACCGCCAACCCAGGCCCCGAACCAGCCGACGACGGCCAGCCGGCACCAGCTATCCAGCCGGACGAGCCATCGCTGGTGCTCACTCCGGTGGTGTCGCTGCCCGACCCCATTGCCCTGGTGGCCCGACCAGGTACCGGCAGCGGTACGGGAGACCTGTATGCGGCCACCCGGGCCGGACAGGTGTGGCTTATGGCCGCTGACGGCGATGAGCCCCCGGAGATGGTGCTGGACATCGGCGATCTCACCACCACCGACTGCGAAGAAGGATTGCTGGGCATCGCCTTTTCCCCCGATGGATCGAATCTCTACCTCCACTACACAACTTTGCGGGGCGACAACCAGATCGTGGAGTACCCCATGAGCGGGCAATGGATTCGGAAAGATGCCAGCCGGACACTGATGCGGGTGAGCCAGCCGGCCTGCAACCACAACGGAGGCCACATCGCTGTCGGGCCCGACGGCTACCTGTGGATCGGGTTCGGCGACGGCGGCGGCCGCGATGACATGTTCAACCAGGGCCAGGATCTGGACACCCTGCTAGCTACCATGGTCCGCATCGACCCCGAGGCCGACGGCGGTTCGGCCTACTCCATCCCCGCCGACAACCCGTTTGCCGATGGCGGGGGGCGAGCCGAGATATGGCACTACGGGGCCCGCAACCCGTGGCGGTTCTCGTTCGACCGGGCCACCGGCGATTTGTGGATCGCCGACGTTGGCCAGAACACCTGGGAAGAGATCCACGTGCTGAGAGCGGCCGACGACTGGAAGCCGGGGGCCAACTTGGGCTGGCCGCTGTTCGAGGGCGATGAGCGATTCTCCGGGACGGCCACCCCCGACGACCTGGACTTTCCGGCTTACGTCTACCACCACGACGACGGCTGCTCGATCACCGGGGGCCATGTGTACCGGGGAACGGCCATCCCCCACCTAGTGGGCACCTACGTGTTTGGCGACTTCTGTCAGGGCCGCATCTGGGGTCTGACCATCGACGATCAGGGCGCGGCCACCCGGGTAGAGCTGGGCCTCTCTGTCCCCCAGGGAACCCTGGTGTCGTTCGGAGAGGACGCAGCCGGTGAACTCTATGTCCTGAGCTTCGACGACACCGTGTACCGCCTCGTACCGTCCCGGTAACCGCACTCGATTCAACGGGTGCAAGAATGATCCGGTGCAGTTGAGCGGCGGCGAGGCTCTCGTCAAAGCGCTGGTCCGAGAGGGTGTCGAGGTTGTCTTTGGCATTCCCGGCATCCAGCTATACGGAGTCGTGGCTGCGCTGCGAGACGAGCCCGGCATCGAGATGGTCACCAATCGACACGAGCAGGCCTCGACCTTCATGGCCTACGGATACGCCCGAGCGTCGGGCAAGCCAGGAGTGGCCTTGGTGGTTCCCGGCGTGGGGGTATGCAACGCATCAGGGGGATTGGCCACCGCCTACTCCCGCTCATCGCCGATCTTGCTCCTAGCCGGACAGATTCCCCGAGGGCAAATGGGGAAAGACCTGGGCGGCGTCCATGAGATCGACGACCAGATGGACATCGTTCGATCCCTCACCAAATGGCGCCAACAAGCCATGACGCCAAGAGAGATACCCGAGGCCGTGTCGGAGGCATTTCGACAAATGCGCAGTGGCCGTCCCCGTCCGACCTACATCGAATGCCCGCCCGATGCCCTGGTGGAACGAGATGAAGTCGAGCTACGGGATCCCGTTCCGGTCTCGCGAGTTATACCCAGCCGCGAACAACTGCAAGGCGCGGCGGCGGCCATCTCGCAATCCCGGCTTCCCCTGATCGTCGCCGGTGGCGGAGTGGCTCTCTCCGGCGCAGAGCAAGCGCTCCTCGAGTTGGTCGAAGCCACGAACATCCCGGTGGTGACGTCGGGCGGCGGAAAGGGTGCCATCCCCGATTCCCATCCTCTGTGTTACGGCTCATGCGTCAGCCCCGGAGGTGAGCGGCACGAATTGAACCAGCTGCTGGATGTGATGAAGACCGCCGATTTGGTCATCGGGATTGGAACGCGCTTTTCCCTGGGCAATCCTGCGGGAGAATCGTCGCCGCTCGTGAACATCAACATCGACGACTTCGACCTCACCCGGATTCAAGCCAACTCCATTCCCCTGCACGGTGACGCCAAAGCGACCATCAATGCGCTCCTGCCACTGCTCATTGAGGCCGGATGCCAAGAGCGCCCGTCACCGGCTGAGGCAGTGGCCGCCGCCCGCCGTCTCATCGCTTACTACGACATCCGATTCAAGGAGCCGCAGTACCCCATCTTGGAAGCGCTTCAGCGGGGCACACCCGAAGACGCCTTCACAATCTGGGACGTCACTCAGTTCGGCTTCTACTCACGTACCCACTGGCAGGTGAACCAGCCGAGGACCTTCATCGACTCCGGCTATTCGTTCAATTTGGGATATGCCTTCCCCACTGCGCTGGGAGCAAAGGTGGCCCAACCAGATCGCCCCGTGGTGTGCGTCGCCGGAGACGGCGGCTTTCTGTTCAACTCATCGGAGTTGTCAACTGCCGTGAAGTACGGAATCAACGTCACAACCGTCATCTTCAGAGATGACTCATTCGGAAATGTCGCCCGGGACCTGGACGACTTGTTCGGCGGCACGCACGAAACCGACCTCGCCAACCCAGACTTCGTGAAGTACGCCGAGTCGTTCGGTGCCATTGGCTTGAGAGCAGATGACCCGATGGACCTCGAGAGACTGATACCGACGGCCTTGGAGCGACCAGCACCGGTCATCATCGACGTCCCCATCGGCCATATTGCCCTGGAGCGGCCCAAGCAGATCGAACATGTGCCCAAACTCCCCTGGGCCCACCCCCAAGATGGGCTGATCTCGCCCTAGACGCGGCGCTGCCCGCCCGGAGACGAAAGGGGGCTTAGCCGGACTCGTACCAGCCCGAGCCGATGAGGACGTCGTCTCGCTTCACCACCCAGGAATGCTTGGGCGCGGGACTCCCGGTTAGAGGGTTGGTAGAGGTGTATTGCACCCACTTGCCCGTCTCGGTAGTGGTAGCCATCTCGTCGGCGGCCCTCCGGCCCTCCGAAGTGGCACCGAGTATCTCGTGAAGGGTCATGCCCACGTACTCCGGGACTGTCGGATGGGCAAGCACTACTCCGTTGAGGTCGGCGACAAACCCGTACCACTGCCCGTCCACGCTGGCGGGGTCGGTGCTGTCGGGGGAATTGAGATGGTCAATCAGTGCACCCCGACCGTTGCTCTCATAGAACCACACCGTGTCTTCGACGAATGCCCTGGTGTAGGAACCGGGTTCGGATTTAGTGGGTCGGGGAACGGGGTAGGAGTCCTCGTACCAGCCGGAGCCAAAGACCAAGTTGTCCCGACTGACGGCCCAGGAGTGCTTGGTGGCGCCGGTGCCGGTTTGCGGGTTGTAGAACACGTAGTCCACCCAGTGACCCGACTCGGGCGAAGCCATCAGCAGCTCACCGTAAGCATGGCCGGTTATGTCCACATTGTCGGCTGAGTAGGTGCCCACCCGAGAGGGAATGGCGGCGTGGGCCGCGATAGTGCCCGTTTCGGTGTCGGAGATGAATATGTACCACTGGTCGTCGGCGCCCGCCTCATTGTTGTAATAGTCGAGGGTGGCCTGCCGACCGGTCTCTTCGTATCGATTCACGGCCTGCTGCACATACCACTTGGTGTAGGCGTCCCGCTCGGTCTTAGGGGGCGGTGGCGCGCCCGCCCCATCGTCATCGTTGCCGCACGCGGCTAGGCCGAACAGCAACACGGTTACTGCCGCCATTGCCGCGACAACCATCCGGCGTCTACGTGCCCGCATCCAATTCACCATCCTGCTCCACCGACAGACCTTTCAGGCTACCAACGCCACCCACAAAACTGGCACTGAGAGAGCATGTTCATACTTGGTGACATAATCTCTAGTTTGCGGCGCAAATGTGTCGCTGCGTGGGAGTAGGGTTGGCGCGGTGGCGGCAGTGTCGTTGTGCTATCCCAGTGCGGTTCCGGTCGAGGAGATTTGCCGCACCTTTGGAGACGAGCCAGCGGCAGTCTCCTTTTTCGAGCAGGTCAGGTGGCCAAAAGGCCCAGCCTGCCCTCGATGCGAGGTGGAGGACAAAAGCCGGTTTCCCGACGACTCCGGTCGAAGGTGGTGCGGCGGGTGCCGTCGGCGATACAGCGTGCGCACCGGGACCATGTTGGCCCGAGGGCACCCCCCGCTGCGGGCGTGGGCCATCGGTGCCGCCCTTACCGCTAACGGCCCGTTTGTGGTCAGACCAGGAACGCTGAGCCAGGTAGACGGGATTTCTCCGGGGGCAGCTAGGACGGTGGCCGATGGAATTCACTCAGTATGTGGAAGCCGAGTCAGCCCCTATGACCGGCCCCAACAACTCGCCCGCCGGATCACGCAAGCCGAGGGCGACAGCAGTCCAGCCAGCCCCGGCGAATCCTGCCGCGAGCCGTTGGGCTGGATCGCCGAGCTGTCCGATCACCAGCCTGCGATTCCCGATGGTGTGGACCGCTGGCTGACACCGCCGACTCCGCCAGAGCAGTTGGCAGTGACGTTGCCGCCCCACCCCCGCCCAAAGATCACCGAGGCGGAGGTGCTGGCGCTGACGGTGTTGCGCTCGTATCTGGGCGGTGCCGACTCGTCCACGGTGGCCAACGCCGCGGCCATCACCCGCCGTAGCACCCAGCGAGTGCTGCGCGGCTTGGAGGGGGGCGGGTACGTTGCCTCAGAGTTTGTTGAGGTGCCTTGGAAGCACCGAACTCGACGGATTCTGAATTGGAGGCTGGCTCCGACCAATCCAGCCGCTGCCCTGCTCCCCTATCTGCCTATGATGCGCTGGCGTCGGAGGGCGCCCTGTCCTGAATCGCTGCCCGCCGACATCTGGTATCTGTTCTGGTCGGGTCCCGACCCCGCCGACATCCGGTTGCCCCGCGACGCGATGGTGGTGGCCAATCGACTGCTCAACGGGCGGCTGCTGGACTTCGACGCCCGACGATGGGCACTGCGGCATTTGCCGCTCAAGACCTTGGTGGCCCAGACCGGAATCCCGGGATGCCCCCCAAGCGTGGAGATGGCCGTCGCCGAACTGCTCGAACACGAATCAGGCAAGGCTGGGCATTCCACCCCCATCGGAGCCAAGTGAGCCAGATCGACCAGTGGCAAGAGGTGATCGGTGGCCGCCAGCGTGAGGTGTGGCCCAAGGCGGCCAAAGCCGCCGTTGCCTGCGGAGGTGTGCTGGTGGGGGGCACCGCGGTCACCGTCCATCTGAGGCATCGGATCAGCGAGGACATCGACATCTTGGCCCCCAGCCCGGTTGACACCTCAGGAGTGAAAGCGCTGTTGGAATCCGAGGCCGACGAGTCTTTCACCATGATCGGCCTCAGTGCCCATGAGGTTCACGCCCTCGTCGACAGGGTGAGCGTGCATGTATTCGAGGATCCCAATGCCGACTCCCGCTCCGGGGAAGTAGCGACTTTGCAGGAGGGTCCGACAATCGACTCGATGCCGGTGGCATCGCTGGAAGACCTGCTGGCCCTCAAATTGGATCTGATCCGATGGCGGAGCACGCTGCGCGATCTGATCGACCTCGCCGCCGTCGACCGGCTCAGCGGCCTCAGCCTCGAAGACGGGCTAGCCTGCTGGCAGCAGAAGTTCGGGGCGCAGTGGGACAACGCCGCCTTGGACCAGATGGTCTTCAGGCTGCGATTCCCGTCGGCCAAAGACGCCGACCCGCTCTTCGACGACTCCCGTGAGCAGGTTATCTCCTACCTCAAGAGCCGGGCCCTCCAAGTAGAAGAAGCCCTATACCAAAGGCGATCCGCCGCCTCCTAGTGGTGGGGTCCGCGAGGTTCCCCTTTTTCGTGGAGGGCGTGCTCCGTATGGAGGAGTTGTGTGCAGAGCTTCCCCCGTGGATCTGGTTTGCGCGGGGCTCAGTCGTTGTCTTTGATGGTGACCGTGGCGGTGCCGCGGGCCACCGGGGCGCCGTGGGCGTCGGTGAGGACGACTTGGAAGGTCTCGTCTTGTTCGGGGTCGTTGTCGTCGAGGATGGGTATGTACAGGTAGTCGTACAGGAGCCTTGTGCCGGCGGTGAACGTCAGCGTCCGGCTGCTCCCGGCGCCGTAGCCCCGGTAGTCGGCGCCGTGTCGCGCGGTGCCGTCTCGGGTGGCCACCCTGACGGTGACGGTCTGGTCGGGGGTCTCGCTGAGATACACCATGAACCGCACACTGCGGCCGCTCTCGCTGACCTCCACATCGCGCACCGACAGGCTCGGCCCCGCAGGCGGGGGCGGCGGCGGGGGCGGCGGGGGCGGGTCGTCGTCTGAGACGGTGACGGTGGCCGCGCCGTGCGCGGTGGACACGGTGTAGCCGCTGCCCGCGTTCACGGTGAGGGTGACCGTGCCGTCGGCCTCGTCGGCGTTGTCGCCGGCGGTGGCCACGGCGACGGCCTTGGTTCCGCCGGCGGGGATCACAACGGTGCGGGTGCCGGTGGCGGCGCCGTAGTCGCCGGCGGCGGTGACGGTGACGGTGACCGCCAGCGGCGCCTTCGGCGCGGGGGCGGCGGTGACGGTGAACGCCGCGCTCTGGCCCTCTGCGATGCCCGCCCCGGCGGTGACGCTGATCACGGGATCGGGCGGTGGGGGCGGGGGGTCGTCTTGGGGATCGGGGTCGGGCGTATCAGTGTCGGGCGTGCCGGGGTCCTCGGGGTCGGGGGGGTCGTCTTGGGGGTCGGGGTCGGGGGTGTCGGGGTCTTGGGGCGGGGGGTCGTCGTCGGCAACGGCGACGGCGGCCGATCCGCTGGTCGCGGACACGGTGTAGCCGCTGCCCGCGTTGAGCGTGAGCGTGAGCGTGCCGTGGGGCTCGTCGGCGTTGTCGCCGGCGGTGGCGGCGCTGAACGCCTTGGTTCCGCCGGTCGGGACCACCACGGTCTGCGCGCCGACCGCGGCGCCGAACTCGCCGGCGGCGGTGACGGTCACCACCACTGCCAGCGGCGCCGGCGGCGCCGGGCTGGCCGAGATCGTGAAGCCGGCTGAGCCGCCCTCGGTCACGCCCGACCCCGCGGTGACGCTGACCTGCGGCACAACCGCCGGCGGCGGCGGGGTCTGCGGGGTTTTGGCGCGGCAGGCTTGGAGGCGGTCGAGCTCGGCGTAGATGTCCTGCCACAGCGCGTTGGGCCCGGCGCCCTGCCAGTTCGGCGTCTGGCGGTCCGGCCTCGCTTTGAGGTCGGCTGTGGTGTAGGTGTCGGCGCCCAGCATGGTGGCATGGGCCCGCCCGAACGTGTCGACCAGGTCGGGGCGGGCCCCGTTCCACGGGTCGCCGGCCTTGGCCAAAACCTCGGCCAGCAGGGCCGCGTCCGATGTGCGGCAGGTCGGCTTGGGCGGGGGCGGCGGGGGGTCGTCGTCGGAGACGGCGACGGTGGCCGCGGGCCTGCCCGGCGACACGGCATAGCCGCTGCCCGCCCTCAGGGTGAGGGTGATCGACCCGTCGGGCTCGTCGGTGCTGTCCCCGGCGGTGGCCACGGTGTGGGCGGCCGAGCCTGTCGTGGGGATGACGACCGTCGCCGGGCCGGCCGCGGCGCCGAGGTCGCCGCTTTGGATGACCGCCACCGACACCGTCAACGGTGCTTCGGGGGCGGGTGTGGCGGTGACGGTGAACACCGCGCTCTGGCCCTCTGCGATCGCGGGGCCGGCGGCGACTGCGATCTCGGGCGCAGCGGCGGGAGCCGGGTCGTCGTCGTCTGAGACGTCCACTGACGCCGCGCCCTTGGCGGCGGACACGGTGTAGCCCGTGCCCGCGCTCACCGCCACGGTGACCGATCCGTCGGCCTCGTCGACCTCGTCGCCGGCGGTGGCCACGGTGTGGGCGGCCGAGCCTGTCGTGGGGATCACAACTGTCGCCGTTCCCGTCGCCGCGCCCCAGTCGCCGGTCTGGGCCACGGCGACGGTGACGGTCAGCGGTGTTTTGGGCGCGGGGCTGGCGGTGATCGTGAACGACGCGCTCTGGCCCTCGGTGATGCCCGCGCCCGCGGTGACGCTGATCTCGGGCACCGCCGGCGGCGGGGCCTTCTTGGGGGCGGGGTCGTCGTCTTGGACGGCGACGGCCGCTGTGCCGCGTGTGGCGGACACGGTGTAGCCGGCGCCGGTGTTCACGGTGGCGGTGATGTCGCCCGCGGGGGTGCGGGCCTGGTCGTCGGCGGTGGCGACGGTGATGCCGGCGATGCCCGACGCGGGGACAGTGATCGCGCGCTGCCCGGTGTGGCCTGATGCCGCCCTGCCGCCGGCGACGGTGACGGCGACCGTGAGGGGCTCGGCGGGGGCGGGCACCGCGGTGATGACGAACCCGGCGTCGCCGCCCTCGGCTATGGGGCTGCTGCTGTGGCCGATGCGGATCTCGGGCAGCGCCGCGTCGTCCGAGCTGCCCTGCTGCTGCTGCTGGGCGGCGGCGAGTTGCTTCGCGGCGGCGAGGATCTTGTTCCACCGGTTTCGAGGCTCGCCGGGCTCGACGGCGGCGGTGTGGGCCTCGAGCTCGGCGACGGTGAACCCGCCCGGCTCGCCCCGTATCGTCTTTTGGGCTTTCTGCCAGTTGGCGAGCGCGCCCTGGTTGCCGGTGACGTCGCGGTGGCGGGCGATCATCGCGTCGATGAGCGCCTCGGCCTCTGAGGTGTCCACCGCCGGGGCCTGCTGCTGCTGTTGTCGGGTGGGGGGGTCGTCGTCGTGTACGGCCGCCTTCTCGGCGGCGGGCGTCCCGACCGTGTACCCCGACCCGGGCTGCACGGTGAGGGTGACGGAGCCGTTGGGCTCGTCGGCGCTGTCGTCTACGGTCGCGAGGCGCACCGTCGCGACGCCTGTGGTGCCGATGGTGACGGTGCGCTGCCCGGTTTCGCCTGGGGCGAGCCAGTCGCCGTCCTGTGAGACCGTGGCGGTGACCGCCAAAGGCGCCGCCGGCGCGGGTGTGGCGGCGATCATGAACTGCACCGGGGCGCCCTCTGTGCCGCCGGCGGAGGCGACGACCGACACCTCCGGGACGGCTGCGATGGTGTCCTGGCCGCCGCTGCCCGCCGCGTCGTCGTCGGCGACGGGCTGCGTCACCGCTGAGGGTTTGCCGACGTCGAACCCGCCCGGCCACTGGCTCTCGGAGGCGAGGTGCAGGGTGACCGACCCGTCGGCCTCATCCGCGCGGTCGTTCACGGTGGGCACGGTGTAGGTGGCTGTGCCGGACGGGCCGATCACGACGTGGCGCCACCCGAGATGCCCCGGCGCGACCCAGTCGCCGTGCTGGGTCGCCCACACCGTCGCCACCAAAGGCACGGCGGGCTTGGGGTCCGCGGTCAGCTCCCAGGCGACCGGCGCGCCCTCTGTGCCGCGGTCGGGCGGCACGGCCTCGGCGACGAACACCGGCGACATCCCGTACAGCGAATTGGAGCTGCCGGGGTTCTGGCGGCCGTTGGACAGCGGACCCCAGGTGCGCCCGTCGCGGTGCGCGCCGACCTCCACGTCCGATATGTGGCCGAGCCACCGGTTCGCCCGCTTCGTGCAGTCCGAGGCGGTGCCGGTCCACGGCCAGTTGTTGTCGCCGTGCGCGGCGCCGTTCTCGTCGCGCTGGTCGGCCAGCAGGTCGTTGCGCCACCACGACTGAGGCGACACGGTGTCGCCGGGCAGGCGCGTGCAGAAATCCGCGTACCCGCGGGCCACCAGCTTGCCGTCGCCCTCGTCGTCCATCCACCAGATAGAGGTGCCCCAGTCCCCGTCGCCCGCGGTGCCGTCCGCCCACCGGCTGTTGGCGCTGTCCCACAGGCCGAGGTGGTCGCGGGCGTCGAGGCTCTGGGTGGACCCGACCGCCTTGAACGCCGGCCCGTAGCCCTTCACGCCGGCCAGCGTCCC
>JAPOVT010000045.1 GCA_026708015.1 bacterium | reverse complement strand
CCGCTTTCGTAGCATGTGGGCCAACGGCTGGATTGACGTCCGAGCGACATCAGCCAGTAGCGTCGGTCGGTGGCTGTGGGTTCCCAGAGCCTGCGGCTTATGTCCAGGACCCCACCGAGCCGCGAGCAGTGCTTGATCAGGGCCGCGTGCTGCTGGCTCGTAGTGCGTTCGCCCGCATCCGGGAACACCTCTTCGTAGCGTGTCCGCACACGTTGCTCGGAGTAGATCGCGAGGAGTTTAGGATCTTGTCGGTCCTGATAGAGGAACGCGACCTTCCACTTGATCGCAGGGGAGAAGTCGATCCCGTCAAGAGCCTCGAAATCACCTTCTCTGACCGCGTCGATCACCTTGGTCAGGCGGGACCGCACAGTGGTGAAGGCCTCTTCCGCCGTGTTTCCGTACTTGCGCATCCAGGCGTACTCGTCACCCCAGATTCGCCCTCCCTTGGGTGGCTTCGGGCTCGTCTCTTCGCGCCGGTAGATGCCGAACTTGAAGGCTGAGCCGCCCCAAACGCTCCCTAGAGCCTCGGTTCGCTTCTCCAGCCAGTAGACGAAGGCGTCATCCCGGTTGAGGTTCGTGTAGTCCTCCAGAGACATGTCTCGAACCCGGTTCGGTGGCCAGACCTCAAGAAACTCGGCCCAGAGTGCCAGCTCCTTGCTCGTCCCCTCCAGGACGTCCCACGTCGGTATGTACTCACTGCGCTGCCGGAAGGCGGCCATTTCGCTCTCCGATGCCTCAGCGAAGGCCTTCGCCCGAATCGGTTTCTCGAACTCGCAGGATCTCGTGTTTAGCCACAAGACGTGGATTCTTCCCTCTGGATTCCGCTGCTGGCCGTAGTCATTCCTGTACACGACACCGATTCCCCGGCCGTTGTCTCCGTAGCGGGCCAGCATGAGATGGCCTGGCTTGGGCCGTTCCACCGGATATGCAGAGCTGTTCTCGACACGCACCCAGTAGTTCTCGCGAAACTCGCTCCATTGGTCGCCTACCTGCGTCCCCCACGATGCGTTTGTTGTAGCGACCCAGCAGCGGTCAGGGCGAACTACCATGTTGCGCCCGCCCACGTTCTCACTTCTCTGCAGGCGCCCGAGCAGCTCAATTTCCCAAAGGTCGCATCCGGGAAAGGCGGTTCGTACAGCCTTGATCGCTGATGCATACTGCTCCCAAGGCATCCTCGGTGGAATCGAGGTCAGTCCGAGTATCTTGAGGTACGTCGGGTAGTCGACGAGTGGGAGGAAAGACCTCGGATTCACGAGGAACAGCATCGTGGAGAGGCTCTTCAGAGCGATACCGCTGATCTTGAGGGCTTCGCTGAACGCGTTCCGGTCGACCGAGCCACTTACGGCTTGACGGAAGATCGTCCAGGCTCGCCTCAGGTCTTGTTCCTGCGGCTTCAAGTGTGCCGTGAGGTGCCAATTGTCGGGAAGATCCCACGCGTCTGAGGTCTCTGCCAAGTGGTGATTCCGCAGTTCGAATGCGCGGCCCGCGCTGAGAAACGTGTTTCTGCGATGTGTTCCCTTACTGTGGCGGGCTAACAGAGCACCCAGGCCGAGCGGTTCGATCGGGTCGTCGCT
Organism: bacterium; assembly: GCA_026708015.1. Taxonomy (NCBI): domain Bacteria; species bacterium. The sequence goes on along the minus strand of JAPOVT010000045.1, from coordinate 1,332 downwards.
CGAGAAGGGAGCTTCAGTTCCCCACTCGATCCGTGTCGCGCGCCTGCTCAAGGACTCCTGGTCCCCCTCGGCAATCTTCTCCGCTAGTTCGGAGAACCAGGGGATCCAGGTGAACGTCTCTTTCATGGCAGTCGTGCCTCGGGTCATCCGTCGAAGCCGGGGAGTGTAGCGGCATGAGCTTCCTGTAGCGGAGTGGCGCGTGCACCGCGGCTCTGCTGGGGCCGCTGGTTCAGGCACTCCTCACTGTGGTGGGTGATGACACATGGTCCCGGAAGGCTGGGAGGCCTAGCTAGAGCAGCGAGAGGTCAAGCCTCACCTGGTCGTACGGAACCTGCGGGATCAGCCTGCCGCGCTGTCCCTTGTCCAGTTCCACGAGTCCGTAGCGCGACATCGTCTTCAGCGTGCGGGAGAGATTCGACTTGTTTCTTCCCGTGAGCAGCGCCAACTCGGTGAGCGAGTCCGGTTTCTCCTGCGCGATCAGCATGAGCAGTTCACGGTTCCGCTCAGAGAGCACCTTGGCGAAGCTCTCGATGGAGGTGAACCAGACGGTTGGCTCCCCCTTGGCCGGCCTGTAGTCGCCTCGGGCGATAGCCAACGTGCGCTCCTTCATCTGGCCGTAGTCAGCGATGCCGATCCTCAGTGTTTTCATGGGACTGATCCTCTCTCACGCAGAACCTTGTCTACGGTCTTCCAGAAGTCCTCAAGCAGCGCCGCTGCATCCTTGTAGTCGTAGGATCGGATTCTCTTGAGACGATGGCTGTGGTCGCTTGCTCGGCTCTTCCGCGCTCTGGTTCCTCGGCCCGGCCTCGGAGGATGCGCGTTGTCGAATCCGACCAGCCTGGCGCCATCTGGCGCGTGGAGCGTCAGGGAGTAGCTGAGTCCGTGAGGCCGTTCGGGGGTCGCTTCGGTGCGTCTCACGATGAACTTGACCCAGTGGCCGACTTCGTCAACGAAGAGTGTTTGACCGTGGAGGTCCAGCAGCGTGTCGAGGCCTGGGTCGCGGTCGTCCGTCGTCACCACGGAAGGTTATCAGGAAATGATAACTCCGTTGCCACGGTAGCGCCAGGCAGTCGATCCCGGCGGATGAAGCTCCTGGCTGCCGGTGGTAGGGTCTGACCCTCCCGGAAACCGCCGACAGGAAGACGCCGATGAAGACGACGCGATTCTCTCGCCTTGCCCTGCCAGTCCTTGGTCTCGCTGCCGCGCTGGTGTTGGGCCTGATGGCGTCGCCGGAGCCAGCCGCCGCGCACCACGCCTTCGCCGCCGAGTTCGACGCCACGAAGCCGGTTCGGCTGCGCGGCAAGGTGACGAAGGTCGAGTGGGTGAACCCGC
>JAPOVT010000044.1 GCA_026708015.1 bacterium | reverse complement strand
CACCCGGCCGCGGACCCTCAGATCACGCCCGATACACAAAATTCCTGACAGACCCGACGGTCCCGGTCATTGCCGCATTGGACGACAGCGCCGAATTGGTGCGCAAGGCCCAGGGGTGGCTGGACCGCGCCAAGTGGGTGCGGGCCAAGGCCGTCCAGTCAGCTCTCGCTGCGGGCTACAGCCTCCGCACGGTGGCTGAGATCGCTCGGATAGCACCTTCCACCGCACTGAGGCTGGGCTCCCAGGAGCTCCCGGCTGAACCCCCGCCTGCATAGTCGGACTGCTGCCAGATTCGGTGTCTGTTGGAGGCTTCTTTCGAGGTCTTGCAGGCCTGCGGTGTCATCCCCGGCCTGTTCGCGGAGTCCGGAACTGTCAGCTGCTCGGGTGGTGCCAGTTTCTGCACGGCATGATCGCTGGCGTTCTGGAGGGTTTCTTGCTCTCTTCTTGGGTGCAGGTGTGGCTTGGTGCTTGTGATTCGCTCTCTCAGGTCCGGATGACGTGGGGGGAGGCTGCGGCGCGGCGGGAGGGGAACTCGGGGGGAGGCCGGGTCGTCTAAATGGGTGTGAGGGTGTTGGCGGTGTTCTTGGCCGCGGCGGTGCTCGCGGTGGGCTGTGGCGGGGCGGGCTCCGGCGATGTGGTGGTTGGTGGGGTCGAGCCCGCACCGTTGGGGGCCGGGCCGCAGGATGGGCCCGACGTTCCGGCCGGTTTGGCGAATTGCGAGGATGTGCCGGAGCTGAGGTCGCGACTCGAGGGCACCCTCGGTGCCACCCGGAATGCCGATCCGATCGTCAAGGGCGTGTTGGCCACCTATGCGATGGAGCACCCTGACACACACGCCGGGCGGTGGACCGACCGTGACAGCGGTGGGGTGCTGATGATCGCTTTCACCGACGACCCCGAGCCGCACCGGGCCGCGATCTTGGCCCGGCGCCCCTCCCCCGACGACTACCCCGCCGTGGACCCGCGTCCGCCGATCACCGATCACCGGCCTCTGGGCGAGCGCGACGACGTGGTGATCGACGTGGTGCAGGCCCGGTTCAGCGAACTGGAGGTGGAAGCCATGCGGGACGAGATCTGGGAGTCCATCTCGCGGGAGGACTGGAACGGATTCGGTCTGGACGGCACGGGATACGACATCAAGCGCCAGCGGGTGACCCTTTATCTGGTGAACCCGCCGGTGGGCGCGCTGGCCGAGATCGCGGAGCGGGTGCCGGACCAATCGGCGCTGTGCGTGGATGTCACCCGCACACCGCAGCCCCCGGCGGGGCCGTTGGACGTGATCCCGGATCTGGCTGTGGAGGATCCTCTGGTGTCGTGTGCGGGAACTCCTGTGGTGCGTTACTCGCAGTTGATCGACCCGCCATCCATCGACGAGGTTCACCATCCGGCGGTGGACGCGCTGCGGGCCGAGTTGGACGCCGATGTGGACGAGCATTTGCCGCGGGGTCGATGGGTCGTGATCAGCATCAACGACCACAGCGCCACGTTCGCGGCCCTGTGGGGCGACAGCTTCGGTGTCGCCGGCGTCGAGCGGCGCGGCGACCGGTGGATCTTCTCGGGGCATGCTTCGGGCCTGCCGTGCGAGCCGGTGATCCCGTTGCCGCCCGGGCTTGCCCGCGTCGAGGTGCAACTCGACATCGACTCGATGCCCGGTCCCGCCGACACCACCATTGATGTGCTGGTTACCGAGCAGGGATGCGCCAGCAGCCGCGTGATGGGAGACGCGCTCAGAGGCCCCCAGGTCATCGAGACCGGCGAAGCCGTGCTGGTGGCCTTTGCCGTGGTGCCCGTCGCAGGAATGGCCACCTGCCCGGACAACCCGTCCGCAGCGGTGAGCGTCGAACTCTCGCGGCCGCTGGGCGAGCGCTGGGTGTACGACGGGCTCCACTTCCCGCCCAAACCCCTGACAGCGACGGGCGATCCGGCGATGTCGGTGGAGTGGCGCGATTCGTTCCCGTGTCTCGCCGGGTCGTCATTCGCCAGCGATGACACGCCTGAGGTTCCTGGCATCGACAGTGCCGGCAGGTCCAATGCTGGGGGTTTCGAGACCGCCAACGGGGCGCTGCTGGCCCAACTCGGGGATCTGTCAGAGCCCCTCTATGACATCAAGGTCGCCGAGCGCGGCCACGGGTACGACAAATGGCGGATCGCAATCGAGGACTCCGACGGCACTATACACCTCGGCACTGTGCAGGCCCGCCGCGTCGGCGGCGGGCTGTGGCAGATCGAACACGCCCGATGGTGCCTGACCAGCGACAGCAACAGCGCCACCGTCAAGCAAAACGTGGCCCGCGAGCACGAAGAGCTTCAGGCGCCGGCCGCCTTCTCGGAATGCCCAATGACATCGGCGGCCGAACACGAGGTGCCCGAACCGCCCGACGAGGGGTTCCCAACGCCCGGCGCGGCCCTGCGGGCGAGCCTGAGCCCCCTGCCGACCGCGCCCTACACAATCAGGGCGTCAACATCGACCGACGACGCGGTGCGCTGGGACATCACGATGCCCCGCGGGCAGTGGGGACTGACCTACGGCCGCAAAGCCGCGGTCGAGGACAACGGCTGGAGGCTGCGCACCGACGAGTGGTGCCACATGGAACTCGACCGGCTTCTGGACAGCCATCAAGAAGGCTGGACACCGCCCAGAACACACGATCAGGACGGGGTGCCATGACCGTCACAGGCCCAAAGTGCAGCGAGCAAATGAAGGGCCACAAGCCAGCCAATGGGGCATGGAAGACTGGTCTGAGCAATGAACGCCCAAGGGGGAATATCCGAGCGGCGACTCTTGTCGCCGCCGCCCTTGGCCTCTTGACTGGCGGGCTCACAGGGTGCGGCTCATCGGGATCCAGCGAGGTAATCGTGGCCGATTCGCCGGCCGCGCCCGAAGACGCTTTCAGCCGCGCGGACAGCAGAGCAGCCGTCTCTGAGGGCGTTTCCTCCGGGTCAGCGCTCAAATGGGTCGAGTTCGATCCCCTCGGCGTGTTCGGGCCGAATCACGCCGAGATCAATTCCATCGAGCCGGTGGGCGACGGGCGGGTGATCGCCCGGGCCTTTGCCTCAGGCCGGCACTCGGCGCTGGTTTCTGGCGACGGGTCGAGTTGGTCCGAGGTTCCCTTGCCGGCTGCCCTCGACCGGCTCGACAGCATCGACATCGCCGGAGACCGCTGGCTGGTCGCCGGCCGCGACCAGAGTGGGTCGAAGCCCGTCACGCGGGCATTCTTCTCCGACGACCAGGGCACCGACTGGGCCGAGTTGGACTTCCGCGCCGGCGCAGGCCCCAGACCCCGTTTGTTGGTAGCAGCCATGGTTTCTCAGGAGCGCATGGTGTTGGCGGTCAAGCAGGACAAGCTGGCTTTGACCGAGCTGATTGTGGCTCGGGGCTTTGTCCATGACGAGGAGGAGGTCATTGCCACAAGCGTGGAGGGAACCACGTTGACGTTCACGGTGGAAGGCTCTTCGGCGCCCGACAGCTTTGAGCTGACCGGAGATGAGTCAGCAATGCTGTCTGATCCGATCGGCAGCCGCCTCTTGGTCTTCTACAGCGACGGGGGCTCCCCCGAGCTGGTGGCCGACTACCCGGGCGGACTGCATGCGTACGGCTATGGCGCAGCCGACGGCTTCCGCCTGTTCGTCGTCTTCGGATCCCCGGCGGGTTCCGAAGACGACTTGTTGGTCTTCTCGCCTGACGGGCGCCATTGGAGCGCGACTACTGCCGATTTCGAGAACTACCAGATCGGCGAGAATCCGGAGGGGCTCCTTTGGTCAACTGGCGGTGTGGGCGGGCAGTACCGGGTGGAGCGTTTCGACGGTGTCTGGGGCCCAGACCAGGTGCTTCCCATCCCCGATGGAGTCAGCTCGGTCGAAGCGCTGGCCGTGGGCCCAGCGGGCATACTCGCGCTCGCCGATCCAGACACTGCGTTGGACATTGCGGCGGATTCCGGCGAGCTGACCGAGTTCGACAAGGCTGGGAAATGGATCGGCTGGTCAAAAGACGGGACCAACTGGCAGTGGCAGACCGTGGCCGACGCCTTCAACCTCACAGGGCTCGCCAACGGTGGGATTGAGGTCTCCGACGTCGATCTTGCCGTCGGAGACGACTATGCCGTCGCTCTTATCAAATTGATTCAAACCATGGATGTCCAGGCGTGTGAATCTGCACTCCCGGCCGATTCGTTCGAAAGGAGAGCTCCCGCTGCATCTGCGCCGACTTCCACCTCCACTTGCGAAATCCCGCATCCCTCGCGCTGGTTCATCGCCAAGGCGGGCTGAGCGGCAAGTGAGGAGTTTGCAACTCCTGAACGTACACCAGCTTCTTCTTGACAGAGAATCGATGACATATAGCGGGACTGCAAGACGCTCCTTTGGTGGGATTGGAGCGGTTGTGGGCATGCCCTGGAACCGACCGTGGTCGGTGGTCGTCAAATTATCGTGGGTGCTGTGAGGTTCAGCCTAAGAATTCTCTGTGCGGCGGTGCTGGGCTTGGCCTGTTGCGGTCCGGACATGCCGATTGATCTGGCCGATCGCGGCGGCTGGGTGAGGCTGCCCGACCCACCGTTGAGTGGCCGAGACGATGCGAACGTTGTCGGCGTCGGGGACCAGGTGATCGTGTTCGGCGGCACTGACTACTTGTGCCCCCCAGGCGCTGATTGCAGTATCGGCGACTCGGTCGCCTTTGCTGATGGGGCGGCTTTCGATCGCTCGTTGAACGAGTGGCGTCCGATCGCGGACCTGCCGGTTGCGACGCTCCTTGCCAACACTGCTGTGGTCGGCGACCAGGTGTTCGCCCTCACCCGAGGCTTCGGGGCGGTGAGGCGCGAGCTGGTGTCCTACCACATGGGCGACGACGCCTGGAACAAGGTCGGCCTGCCGTTTGAGGCCTTCCCGCACGGTTCGTGGTCAATTGCCGCCGTCGGCGACAAAATCGTGTTGTATGCAACGACCGATGAGAACGGGACGGCGCCGGACTGGGAATTTGACCCCGCGCTCGAGTCGTGGAGGGAATTGCCCGACGATCCCCTCGGCCCTGGCTTCAATCGATCGATGGTGTGGAATGGCGAAGCGCTCTTTCTCTTCGACAAGGCGCTGGTTGACTCTCCCGGCGGCGCCGACGGGCCTTCCTACACCCGAGCCGCCCGATACCAAAACGGTGCCTGGCCCGCCCTGCCGACCGCTGACACAATTGGCCCCGGCCCGGAATTGGTCGATGGGCATCGGTTGATCGCGCCGGTTCTCGGCTGCGCCGACGGCGGCACCAACAACAACTTCGACCGATGCATACCCTACGGTGCGGTATTCGACACGACCGCCAACGAGTGGAGCGAGCTCCCGAAAGCGCCAGGACAGGGCCGCAAGGGCATCTGGGTCAACGGCGGCGTCTCGGACACCGACCTGGTCGCCCGAAGCACGAGAGGCCCGTTCTTTGATGCCACCACCGATGAGTGGTTCGACCTCCCACCGCTCGACCCCGAATCCGACCCGGGCTCAAACGATCCCAACAATCAAACGTTCATTGCACGCCGAGCCGCGTCAATAAATGATGCGACCATGGTCGTCGGCGGCGCCGAGTACGGACCCGGCGGCGGCGCCCTGCTCGCAGACGCGTTCATGTGGACTCCCTGATGCGCACAACCTCGACAACTCAGAAGCTGGCTAGTCTCCGAATTCACTATCGCTTGCTTCGAGGTCTTGCAGTCACCATCGCATCTTTGATGGCGGTTGCATGCGGTACCAGTACCGATACTGATGAAGCATTTGCCTATACCTACGATTTGTACTTTCAGTCATTCGCTATCGAATACAATCCAGCCGCCACTGTCGAGGATCTGGCCGAGCGCTCAACAATCGTCGTTGAAGCCACGCTGATTGATGTCGAGAACGGCCGCTTTTTTGGCGCTTCTGAGACTGAACCTGAAGGCGTGACCCTCAACCTCGAGTTTGATGCAGGCGACAAGACAAGATATTTCGTTCAGGTGCCCAGGCCAATGGACTCGGATGTCGAGCAATTGCGCTCCATACTGCCTATCGGTTCTCAAAGTGTCATTTACCTACAGCCAAACAACGATCCCCTCGAAGGCGTTTGGCACAACACTCGGGCCGACGGCAACGAGTGGTACTTCACCACGCCGCAAGGTTGGATCCTTGACCATCCGGAACGGGGAATTGTATTCCCGCTTGTAGACAACGAGTCTGAACCACCATTTCCTGAAGTTCCCGCCGACATAAGCGACGATCTAAGCAACTGGCTCGTTGGCGAGGATGCGGTTGATCCCACTGCCCCACCCATTCCCTCTCCGGCGCAGAGCGTGCCTGCTGACGCTATCGAAGAGGAGGCGGCGACTCCGCCCGCTCCCGCTGCCGAGTCGGATGTGCCCGAATTCGCTCCCGCGGGCACTCCCGAGGCAATCTCCACCGGGCCGGCGCTCACCTGGACAGCGTTCGATCCTGATGAGGCTCTCGGCCCGGATTGGGACGAGTTGATCCGACTCGAGTCGGTCGGCGACGGGCGGGTGCTGTTGTCAACGCTTCGTCCCGGTGACAACCGGGTGATGGTCACCAAGAACGGCGTGGACTGGGCTGAGGTCCCCATGCCGTCCGACAGCTTCCTTCCCCGGCACATCGACGTCGGCGGCAGCCGCTGGCTGGTCTCGGGACTGGTCCTGGACAGCGCGGAGCCCGTCGAGGTCCCCGCCGTTCAGGTCTTCTTCTCCGACGACCGAGGGGCCTCGTGGACTGAGCTGGACTTCAGCGCCGATGCCCCCGATGGCGTTTCGGGGTCAGTCGCCGCGATGGCTGCCGGAGAACGCATGGTGGTGGCCGCGTGGTTTCCCGCGCCACCCGATGCTGCCGAGCCCCAAGACCAGCCGTTTCGTCCCCCCAACGTGGTTCTTCTCCGCCTCGGCGTCTTCTTCAGCGACGGCGGCCCTGCTGAGCTGGTGGCCGAGTATCCGAGCTGGGATGCGACCGGCTATGGCGCGTCCGATGGCTTCTATCTGACCCTGTTCGGCGATGAACGGAGCATCCGCCTGTTCTCACCCGATGGCCGCCAGTGGAGCGAGAGTCCCGTCGAGGTTGGGGACTTTGAGGGCACCGCGTTCAGCACGGGTGATTCGGGGGTGATCTGGACCACCGACCCGTCCTACGGCCCGCTCCGCGTGGAGCGCTTCCCCGGCGTTTTCGGTCCTGCTCCGGTGGCGACCCTCCCCGGCGGCATCAGCTGGATCAGCGGCCTGTCAGTCGGTCCCGCGGGCGTCGCCGCCGTAGCCCAGCCGGGGACGCCCATCGGATCCCTAACTTTCCCTGAATTGCGGATTGAAAAGGACGGCTACGAGCTGCGCTACAACGAGCCTGAAGGCGGCATCACCCTGTGGGACTTGTCGCAAGACGCCGCGGTATACGTATTCGACCTGGATGATTTCGACGAGGAGAACCCGCTGCCCGAAGGCGTGCGGCAGGTTGAAGTCGGCGACAACGGCGACAACTTCGACGACCTGATTGTATTCTTGGACCCCGACACCGGCGACGACCTCGTGGCGTTCAGCCGCGAGGAGCTGTTCCTGTGGATAATGAGCGCTTTCGGCGACCCCGCAACCGATCTGGCCGCCCGACTCGAGCGGCCTGGACCAGTGGTGGGCTGGTCGGCCGACGGCACCAACTGGGCGTGGCAGACATTTCCCGACGCCTTCGGCCTCACCGGCCTCACCGCAGAAGAGAACGCGTTCACCAGCGTCAATGTGGCCGTCGGCGGCGATTTCGTGATCGCCCAAGTGGTGACCTACCGGGCCAGCGACATCCGGACCTACGGCCCCGATGGTTCCGACGCACTGCCCGGCGAAGACGGCCGGTCGACAAGCACGAGCTCTTCTCCCCAACCCCCGCGCTGGTTCATCGCCAGGGTCAGATGAGGAACGCCCGGGGAGGTGAAAGCGCCTGAACGCCACTGTTCAAGGCACTCGGACGAGAAAGCACCGGGGCTCGGGCAATCGAGTAAACCCCCCGCGAAAGCCAGGGCGCAATCGATTGCCGGCGCCTCGGTCGGCGGGTGCCGCCCTTGAGATGCCCGTTGCCCGCACTCTGGCAAGGATGAAATCCCCTCCTGCAGCCAGTTCCAAATCGAGCACCTTGTGAGGGTCGATTCCGAATGCCTCAACAGATCGCTGCCATCCCCACTCGCTGCCGTCAGCGGACCAGCCCACCCAGATGTTGCCCGCCGAGACCGACCCGTCGGAGGCTGTGCGATTGGCCTTGTCGGCGGGCAAAACAGCAGCGGCCAACCCGGCCGGCCCCGAAGAGAAGCTCTTGAGGTCTTCGATGCCGTCTAGGAAAGCAGCTGGAGTTCTGCCATCTCCACAGCTGATGCAGTCGATCCGGATTCCCCCGACAACAGCACTTGCGGCCCAAAGCCTGCCACCTCGTCCGTCTGCCCACTGCATTACTTCGCCCAAGGGCTCCGTGGTCCAGTCTCTTCCGTCCCGAGAGCAAAGCAGCGCATCCCGACTGCCTTGCGCGCCCAGAACAAAACCCTCGTTTGCGCCCGCCCCCGTGACGTTCCACGCCCACTGATGGTGCTCGGCCTGCTGCTCGGCGACCGAGCCGCTGCCGGAGTAGACCCTGATCACCGCCCGTCCACGGGCCGACAGCACATCCTGCTGCTCAGCACACAGACCCAGGGCGCCAAACGACGCGAACCGCTCCTCTCGCATCCGGCTAGAGGAGCTTTTGGACACGAACTCCAAAGCAACGCCGTCGTCTGTCATCGACCAGTTCATGAGCGTCGTTCCCTCGGGCCGCAAGCCCCGGTCGACCAAGAGAGCTTCGAAGTCCAACTCGGTGCGGCATCGAATGACAACCACAACTTGTGAGCCCGATGCCACTGCCTCAAGCACCTCGGATTCCTCGGTCACGAACGGCGGCAACGGCTCAGCGCGAAGGGGCAACTCCACGTCAATCTCGACCCACGAGTCACCACGATCATCCGAGAACCAAACCCGGTCACCACACCAGTCCTGCTGGGGAGACCGGGCAATCTGGAACGGGCCCGGTGTCTCGCTGTAGACATCTCGGCCATAGATCACCCACCGATCGCCGGACAAGTCCACGCTGGCGGCCGCACGAGAATCGAGATCAGCCAACTGGAACCCGCGAGGAACCCGAAGCTCGGCCCACGAAATGCCATCAGTCGTCGCAACAAGCTGGATCGGAACATCAGGCCCGTTATAGAGGCGGCGCAGAATATGCCCGCCTCCAACAGACTCCAGATGATGGAACAAATCGAACCGATCAGGCCCCGAATCAACCTCAACCCAACGAAGCGGCGCCGCACTCGACAGCTCTTCAGTAGAAATCCGCACGCGCAAAACAGCCTAGGTGCCACCATTCAAGACATCGGAATCCATTGTGTGATGGCATCGCCACATCAGCGCAACGGGTCCCAGAGCAACGGTGCCAAAGGCCCACCCGTTCCAGGGAGGCGGGCATCGCATCAGGTGGTGAGTTCTGGGGTTGAGCCTCAGTGCTGGTCGCCGGTGGCGCGTGGCCGTGAGGCGAGCCATGCGTCAATCTCTGATGCATACCAGCGTACGGCGCGCCGCCCCACGCGGATCGGTTCGGGAAACAGTCCATCGCGCATGAACCTGTAGATCGAGCTAGTAGACAGGCGGCAGAGCGCCTCCACCTGACGGCGGGTCAAGAGCGCATTGCGGCGATCACAAATGTCAGTTTCCATGTCCACCACTCTGCTATGCCGCACCGGTCGGAACCGGTTGCCAGCACACAGGGGACCGGTCGGAACCCTCAGGAAGCGACTGAGCTTCCCCCCTAATCGTGGAGAGGTTGGTTGTGGGGATTGGGGGTGTGGGTGAGTTCGTATTCTATGGATGGGACCATGCCGATGGCGGAGTGGGGGCGGCGGCGGCGATGGGGCCGGTGATGCGCCGGTGGGCGGTGACCGACAGCGCGTAGCGGGAGCAGTCGTCGAGCCAGGTGATGACCTCGACAGTCGAGCCGTCTGAGAGGCGCCAGAGGCAGAAGTCGGACTGCCGGCACTCGTTGGGCAGGTCGGTGGCGAACCGCACATAGGAGGACTTGGGCCGCTTTTTGGGGTTGGCGTCGACGAGGCCGCGCTCGGCGAGGCGCCGTGACCGGGCCTCGAAAGCGGCGTCGCCCTCGGCGCGGTATCGGGCGACCCAGCGCGACACCGTCGACTCAGAGACTCCGTGGTGCCTGGCTGTTTCGGCCTGGGTCCGCCCCTCGAGCACCACCGACAGGATTGCTGCGCGCCGCTTCGACATGGCGCCACAATCGCGGCCCCCTAACCTTGCACATGTCTTGACTCATCCCTTGCACATGCCCTGAACCACCACAGCTAGCTGGAGGTCCACGCCGAATTCGCAGCGGTAGGCGTTCAATAGAGCCTCCTGCTGGGCGATCAGACCTGTCAGAGGTCCCAGACGCCCCCCGCAGCGGGCGGCACCACCCCCCGAGCCCTCAAACGACAGGGGGACAAAGCCCTACCCGCCGCGGCGAGCAACCAGCCCCCAACACTCCCACGCTAGAGACCACCCAACAACGTAAGGGGGGGGGGGCGATCAACGCGCGGTCATTCACCTTCAGAACGCGTTATGAGAATTTAGCAGAGTGCGCTATCATTTGTGCCCAAAACGCTTTGTAATGCTCTAGGGAAGCGGGGATGCGATCTATGGCTGAGGTGGCTGCCACGCTCACGATGCCCGGGTATTTGCCCCGCATCGCGGGCCGAGAAGTCGAGAGCGCGCTTCGCAGGCGGGGGGCGGTCCTCATTGAGGGGGTGCGGGGGTGCGGCAAGACTTGGATGGCGCGGCACTTCGCCCGCAGCGAGGTCCGCCTTGACGACGAGGCGGCGCTTTTGCTGGCTTCGGCTGATCCTGTGGAGGTGCTTCGAGGAGCTACTCCCCGGCTGCTGGACGAGTGGCAGAACGCCCCGCACCTGTGGAACAGGGTGCGCCGGGAGTGCGATGACCGGCCTGAGCCCGGCCAGTTCATACTCACCGGTTCGGCCGTTCCGCAAGACGATGTGACCCGCCACACCGGTACCGGTCGCATCAGCCGGGTTCTGCTGCGGCCGATGTCTTTATGGGAGACAGGGCAATCGACCGGAATCGTCTCGCTGGAGAAGCTGTTCGACGGCGAAGCCGTCTCCTGTCTGCGAGACGAGGCGGTGCGCTTGCGAGACATCGCCACTGCGATATGCGTCGGCGGCTGGCCCCAGAACCTCGGCCATAGCGAGGATGACGCCTTGGCGTCGGTGGGCGACTATGCCAATGAGATCGCCCGCGTTGACATCCCCTCCGGCAACGGCGTGAGGCACGACCCGACCATGGTGCGGCGGCTCTTGGCGTCGATCTCCCTCAACGTGGCCACCGAGGCCAAGACGACCAAGCTGGCGGCCGACATGGACATCGGCCATCCCCCGGCCCGCAATACCGTTGCCGCCTACCTAGACGCTTTGCGCCGCATCTTCGTTGTCGAGGACCAGCCTGCCTGGGCGGTGAGCCTCCGGTCGAAGGCCACCCTGCGGAAAGAGGCCAAGCGGCACTTCGCCGATCCCTCATTGGCTGCTGCCATGCTGGGGGCCACCCCTGAGCGGCTGATGTCCGACCTTACGGCTTTCGGCTGCTTGCTCGAATCGCTGGCTGTGCGCGATCTCCGCATCTACAGCCAAGCGCAGCGCGCCACCGTCTTCCACTACCGCGACAGCGGCGGGCTGGAGGCCGACGCCATCATCGAACGCGCCGACGGCTCATGGGTCGCCGCCGAAGTTAAGCTCAACACCAGCCCCAAAGTCATCGACAGCGCCGCCAAAACGCTGCTCCGCCTCAAGCAGAAGACGACCCGCCAGCGCACAGCCAGCATGGCGGCCCTGTTGGTGATAACCCCCACCGGCGCCGCCTACCGCCGCCCCGACGGCGTGCAAGTCGCCCCCATCACCGCACTCGGCCCCTAACCGGACCGCAAAATGAGCGGTGGTCAGCGCCGACCACGTCTACCGGGTGGACGGGTAGCTGCCGCCGGGGGCGCTGTTCGTGGTGCGGAGCGCGCATGGGGAGATGCACCAGGGCGACATGGGGATCACCGCGGAGCGCTCCAGCGACGACTTCGACGTTGATGCCGACGGCATCTTCAGCTTCGTGGCCCCCCAGCAGCGCGCCGCCCAGATCGCCACTCGCCGTCGATCCCGGGCCCTCCGCTTCCGCCGCTAGCCCCTGCGCCGTCTGCTCACTGGGTCCCGTTCGCAGTCCAGAGTGTTGAGATTGGGGCGGCGACGATCCGGTCGTCGAGTTCGATGGTGTCGTAGCCAGTGTGGAGCACTACACCGGCTACGAACGATTCGCCCACGCTGTCCCGGAGCCACATCAGGTGGCGGGCGTCGCTTCGGCGCACGCCGGCCGCGGCTTTGACCTCGATGCCGATCAGGCGTCCCCGGGGCAGTTCGGCGATCACATCGACTTCTCGCCGACCGTTGTGGTCTCGCAAGTGCGAGAGCCGATAGCGCATATCGGCCACGGCCGCCTCGGCCCGAAGCTGGGCGACAACGAAGGTGTCGATCAGGGCGCCGGTTAGCACGCCATCGCCCAAGGCATCTTCACGGCCCACCTCGAGGATTCCGGCCATCAGCCCTGAGTCCACCAAATACCGTTTGGGGGTGCGGCTCAGACGCTTGAGCCGGTTCGTGGACCATGCGCCGAGGTGGTCGACCACAACCAGGTCGCTGAGAAGCTGCTCATAGGATTGAGCCGTGCGGCGGTCGACCCCAGCCGCCTCATAGATGGTCTTGTGCTGGGGGGTACCGGCTGAGTTGATCGCCAGCGCCTCCAGATACCTGCGCAGCCGAAGTGAATCAGGCGCGAGACCGTGGGAGCGGGCGTCTCGAAGGGCCACCTGATCGGCGTAGCTGGCCAGCCAGCGCTGAGCGCCAGCCTCGCCGAGATCGAGCGCGGGTTCCGGGAAGCCACCTAGAAGCGCCAGGCCCAGATAGTCCGCCACATCGAGCGGCGGGTCGGCACCCACAAGCCCCTCTCCTGCTGCGACACGGTCAATGAAGGGGCGGGGAGGTGTGCCCAAAGCCTCGGCCACTGTCAGGGGATGCATGGCCAGCATCACAACGCGTCCGGTGCCGGGCCACAGCCGCTCATCGGTGTTGGAGCGTGCCGAGCCGGTGATGAGGAATCGCCCTGGTCGCCGCTCGGAGTCCACGGCGCGCTTCACCGCTCCCATAACGGCCGGGACCTCCTGCCACTCGTCGAGCAGCACCGGCTCGGCCCGGTTGCGCAAGGCGGCATCGGGGTCGGCGCGCAACGCGTCGGAACCCTGTTCAGTGTCGAGTCTCATCACGGTGGCGGCGTGGCGAGCGGCGGTGGTGGTCTTCCCGCAGGCGCGCGGCCCGACAAGCATCACCGCCGGAAACTCTGCCAGGTATTCGTCAAGCAGGCCATCAACCAGACGAGGCCGGTAGACAGAGGACATCCGGGGATTCTAGCGCGAAACGACACTAAATGCTGTGCTAGCACGGTATCTGATGCTGTTGCTGCACTCACTATGCCCCCATCCCCAAACACGGTTAGCCAGCGGCGGGGTTGCTCAGGCGTCTTTTTTGTTGGTTGCCATTCCGGCTACCAGTCGGGCTACGGCGATGGCGATGTAGAACTGTCCGGCCATGGCCTCCAGGGTTACCAGCGTCCGGCCGCTTGATGCCGCCGGGGTGAGGTCGCCGAAGCCGAGCGTGGTCAGGGTGACGAAGCTGAAGTAGACGGCCGATTCAGGAGTGAGCGCTTCGCCCGACGACAAGAACGGGTCGGCGGCGATGCGGTCGATCAGTATGTAGAGGCTGGCAAACGAGTACCCGATGAGCAGGTAGGCGCACGCCGAGGCCGCTATCGAGGTGGTGTCGGGCAGGGGCCGCGACAGCACCTGCCTGGAGATGGTGACCGCGGCGACGATGCCTATCGCCAGCAAGATGGCCGGGCCGATGCGGGCATTGCCTTGGCCCGTCACAGCAAGCTCAATCGCGGTGGCGGCACCAAACCCGGCCAGCAGCGCCCATGCCTTGACCCGGCCCACGGCCAGTGCAGACGACTCGATGAGCGTTCCGGTGATGAGAGCCAAACCGACGATGCCCGCAGTCGCCGTCAGCGCATCGACACCGGTGGCCGACAGCGCCACCATGGCTGTACACAAGGCCAGGATGACGTCATACCGCTCCTCGCCGAGGACGCGAACAAGTTGAAGCAACGGGACTCTCAACATTCCCGCCACGAAACACCTCCCGTAATGACAATTTCCGCCACGCTAGACCAAATGGCCGATGTGTATTCCCTATCTCTGCTCGGCCAACTACGGAGCAATCGGTAGGGATCGAGGCCGTTTCCGAGCCGACCGCCGTGGTGGCCACTCCCGAGGCCCAGGCCCTAGCTGAGCCGCGGTACGCGCCGGGCCGCATCAGTCGGCGAGTTGCTCCAAGAACTGGGTGACGGTTCTGTTGAGGTCGTAGTCGGCGGTGTCGATTTCAGACAGCCGGTCGTAGGCCTCGGCCATGTCGTCGGCTCGCTGTTCGGCGTAGGCCCGGGCATGGTAGTGAGTGGGGATCAGAAAGTGGCCCGCGGCGATTCCGTCGAAGGCCCGCTGGGCGACGGCTTCGGCGCTCATCCCCATCTGCTCCATAAATGCTCCTGCGCCTGGATCGTTGTCCGCGCTGCCGCCGAAGCGTTCGGGACGCTGGCGGGTGGCATTCCATAGAAGGCTTGCGGTGAGGCCGGGGCAAACAACGCTTATCCCAACGTGATCGGGCAGTTCGACTCGCAGAACATCGCACATTCCCAGCACCGCGTGCTTTGATGCGGTGTAGGGACCGGAGTTGGCGTGGGGAACGCCCACAGAGTGCTCCGAGCCGGTGGCCATGAGCCAGCCCTGTTCTTGGCCGGCGGACATGAGCCGACCGAAGCTCTGGAGTGTGTTTATCGTGCCCAACACGTTGACCCTGACCACCCACTCGGCATCGCTCGAAGCGGCATCCAACAGCGGCGCCATTGCCGACATCACTCCTGCGTTGGCGCACACCAGACCTGGGATGCCGTGGTCGGCAGCGATGGCTTGGGCTAGATCTTCCATCCCCGCCGCGTCGGTCACGTCGCACCGGTGGGCCGCCGCGGTGCCGCCCTGGGCGGCGATGCTCTCGGCCACGGCCTGGGCAGCCTCAAGGTCCACGTCTGTGACTGCGACATGGCTAGCGCCGCGGCCGGCGGCTTCCAGTGCCAGCGCCGCTCCGATTCCGCTGCCACCGCCGGTGACCACCACCGGCCTTCTCTCGACTTGAGCTCCCATAACCTTCTCCTGTTCTTCCTCGGTCAGTTTGCCCGAGCTTCGATCTGGTCCAGTATCGGCAGCAGGTATCTGATGAAGACCTCGGGGTTCTCCTGCATCGGGAAGTGCCCAACGTCGGCCACCTCGGTGTGGGTGGATCCGGCGATGCCCAGGCGCAGCCCGCCGGTCCAGTAGTGGACCGCCAAGCGCATCTCGCCGTCGGCGGCGCAGGCCGCGGCAAATGCAGCAGGGTCGGGAGCGGTGACAGTCATCGGGTTGTTGTTCGAGCTCAAACGATGTCCAAGGTGGACAAGAAGGCAGTTGCCACCGCCCTGTCGCCATCCACATCGCAAGCCGCATGCCACGCGGAGCGGCCCGTGCCCCACGACACGAAATCCACCGCCGACGAGGTGACCACAACCTCTGCTCCCCAGCCGGACTCCACGACCAGCCCGCCTTGGGGGTCGGGCCTTCGCACCGTCCATGCGCTTTCGCCGGGGCCGGTGAAGCTGATGGTGATCGGTGCCAGCAGGGAGTCGTCCAGCTCCGGGCCCTGCATCTGGGGCAACCCCCACATCATCCACTGAACCACCGGCAGCATCTCCTCGTGGGCCGGCGCGGGCAGCTCCCGCCGGATCGGGCCGCCGGGTGCGACGATGTCGTGGTACAGGTGGCAGAAGCAGTCGAACGACAGCCCGTTGGCCGCGGCGTGCATGGGATAGGTGCCCAGCCCGGGAATCTCAATCTCGGTGGAGGCCAGCGGCTCTTCTTGGAGCCCGGGCAGCCGCTCCAGCCGCTCAGCGCCAAAGCGCTCGAACTCGTCCACCACCTCGGCGATGGTCCAGCTTCGTCGGATGTCCACATGCACGTCGTGCTCCCGCTCCCGATTGGCGGGCAGAGGCAGCCGGTCTTCGGGCACCGGGAGCGGGTCGATCACGCTGCGGGCGCCTGCTCCGATGTGGGCGATCACATCTCGCACCCGCCACCCCGGACACGCCGACGGCGCCATCCACTCGGCATCGGTGAGCGTTCGGGTTACCTCGACGATCCTCTTGTGGAAGACCTCTAGGGCCGCAACTCCCTCAATGGTCACCGGCCCATGCTTGACTGCGAGCCAGAATCTGTCAAGGGGATGGTTAGAGACGGCAAAAGATGTGGTGTACGTTCGCCGACCTGTACCACGACCCCCACGTGAAGGCCCGCAAGATGCTGGTGGCGGTGGAGCACCCCGGCTCGGCCCGCCCCGTGATCACCCCCAACACGCCCATCCGGTTCGCCCAAACCGAAACTGGGGTGTACCGGCCCCGCCTCCAAGCTCGGCGAGCACACCGAAGATATCATCGCCGAACTCGACGGCCAGGAATGACGCCCCCGTTCAGACCCATAATGAGACCGAGATGTGTGGCCGGTACAGCCTGACCGCTAGCCTGCAAGAGTTGGCCCAGCGGTTCGAATTCGACGGCGACCGAGGCGATTTCGCGCCGCGCTACAACGTCTCTCCCACCCAGCAGGTGCTGACCGTAATCGGCGGCGACACTCGGCGAGCCGGTTTCATGCGTTGGGGGCTCATCCCATCGTGGTCCAAGGACGGATCCTCTAGCCGCCCCCTCATCAACGCCCGGGCCGAAACGGTGGCCGAGAAGCCCACTTTCCGCGGGTCGCTGAAGAACCGGCGGTGCCTGGTGCCCGCCGACGGCTTCTATGAGTGGCAGAAGGTGGGCGATATCAAGCGCCCGATGAGAATCGTCATGCGATCCGGTGAGCCCTTCGCCTTCCCCGGACTGTGGTCAATATGGACAGATCCCGAGGGCAACCGCATCCCATCGTGCGCCATCATCACCACCGCGGCAAACGAAGTGCTCAAACCGATCCACCATCGAATGCCGGTCATCCTGGCCGAAGGAGCAGAGGACATCTGGCTTGACACCGCTATCGATGACAGCGATGCCCTGACACAGCTCCTCGAGCCTTACCCCGATGATGCCCTGGAGGTCTACGAGGTATCGCGCCTGGTCAACTCGGCTTCCAACGACGTCCCCGAAGTCACCACACCAGTCCAGTGAGCATGAGATGAGAATCACCCGGAGAGGCGCAACCTACTTGATTGGCCTGCTGGCCATTCTCGGCTTGCTGGCCACCGCCTGCGGCAACGACGACAGCACCGGTGGACACGACCTGATGCCCATGGACGACAGCGCGGGCACCACCATCGAAGTGGAGGTGGCCGGTAGCAAGCCGGTGGATGGGGTTCAGCGTTATCGGATCGACGCTGGAGACGACGTCACCATTGTCGTGAACGGCGATACCACCGACGAACTCCACATCCACGGCTACGACCTGATCGTGCCCTTCGCTCCCGGACAGCCCGGATCTATCACGTTCGAGGCCAACATCCCCGGCATCTTCGAGGTGGAGTCCCACCACCGCGGTGATCTGGTTATGGAGCTCCAGGTGGGATGATCCCATTGTGACCATGCTGAACACCGTGCTGGCCCACGGGGTGGGGTCGCGGGGCGATCTGCCCCTGCCGTTCTATCTGTTCGGCGTCGGCGCGGCTGTGGCCCTCATGGCCACCTTCGTCAGCTTGAGCTTCTTCTGGCATCGGGCCTGGCTGCCGGCGGCCGCATCGGGCCGGAGTCTGGGGACGGCCCTCGGCCGGCTGCTGGATGTGGTGGCAGTGCCGGCCCGATTGGCGTCGCTGGCGTTGTTCGTGCTGGCCCTGGCCAGCAGCGTGAGCGGTGCCGCGGTGGGAAGCCAGCGGTTCGGCCCCCTCACGGTCTATGTGGCCCTGTGGGTGGGGATGGCGATGGTGGCGGCAGTGTTCGGCGATGTATGGCGGGTGCTCAACCCGTTCGAGACCATCGCCGCGGCCATCGAGTGGGCCGCGGGCAAGCTGGGCCTACCCCAGATCGAAGACACCGATGAGATCCCCGGCGGCCACTGGCCCGCGGTGCTCGCACTGGGATGGTTTCTGTTCTTCGAGCTCTGCTACCACGACGGCACCACCAATGAGGCGGTGGGCGGGGCCATGATCGCCTACACGCTGGGGATGGTCGGCGGATCGGCGGTGTACGGGCGGCGCTGGCTGCGCCAAGCCGACGGGTTCGGGGTGCTGTTCTCGCTGCTGGCCCAGATGTCGCCGCTGTACCGAGACGAAACCGGCGCGGTGCGGCTGCGGGCGCCGCTGTCGGGGCTGGCAACCATTGCCCCCCGCCTCGACCTGCTGGCCGTGCTATTGGTGGTGCTGGGTGGCACCACGTTCGACTCGCTGGCCGGCAGCACCCTGTGGCCCGATCTGGTGGGCACCCACCGGGGTTGGACCGCCACCGGCATCAACACCCTGGGAATGATCGTCGTCATCGCCATCATGGCGGCGCTCTACTACCTGGGGTCGCTGGCCGTGGGCTGGTTCACCGAGCAGCAGGCCTCCGAAGTGGCCCGGCGCTTCGCCCACTCCCTGGTGCCCATCGTGTTGGGCTACACGGTGGCCCACTATTTCTCGCTTCTGGTGCTCGACGGCGGGCAGAACTTCCTGCGCCTGCTGTCGAACCCGTTCGACCGCGGCTCCAACTGGTTCGGAACGTCCGACTGGGCAGTGAATTTCTTCCTGGTGTCCACCGATGCCATCGCCTGGGTGCAGTTCTCAGCGATCGTGATCGGCCACATCGCCGCGGTGCTGGTGGCCCACGACCGGGCGGTGGAGACCAGCGACGCCAGTGAGGCCATCTGGGCCCAGCGCCCCATGCTGTTGGTCATGGTCTTCTACAGCGTGGTCGGCCTCTGGCTCCTCCAGAAGGCCTAAGCGGCCACGACTGCGTCACACAAGCTCGGAATACAGCGGGGCATGGCCGCAGTGGTCGAGCCCTTCTATCACCTCTGCTATCAGCCAGCCTCGGCGGATGTCCACATGCACATCGTGCTCCCGCTCGCGCACCGAGGGCAGGGGCAGTCGCTCGTCGGGCGCCGGAAGCGGGTCGATCAGGTCGCGTGCCCTGGCTTCGACGGCAACGCGCCAATGGCTGCTTGTCGGTTTGGGGGCAGGTTGTTAGCGTCGGAGGCTGATGGGCGAGCCCGATTTCGACAGCTTTGCGCTGGTTCCCCACGGCAACCAGTTCGAGGATTTCCCGGAGGGCCGGACGTTCGACCACCACTGGGGACGCACCATCACCGACGGCGACAATGCGCTGTTCTCCACCGCGACCTGCAACTGGAACCCCATGCACCTCAACGCGGAGTTCGCCCGAGCCCACGGCCATCCCGACGTGGTGGTGAACCCGATGCTGGTGCTGTGTACCGTGGTCGGCCTGTCAGTGGAGGACTTGAGCGAAACGGGGGGGCCGTTTTTGGGCATGGAGGAAGTGAGGTTCCACCAGCCGGTGTACCCGGGCGACACGCTCACGGCTGGCTCCCGGGTGCTCGAGGCCCGGGAGTCCACCAGCAGGCCGAGCACCGGGATCGTCACCTGGCACACCGAGGCCCGCAACCAGCGGGGCGAACTGGTGCTCGATTACCGGCGCACCAACCTGGTGGCCAAGCGGCGCCGGGCCCCGCGGGATTGACGATGGCCCGAACCCTGGTGGACCCCCGCCCGCCGATCCCGGCGCCCTACCGCACCGACGAGCGGGAGCAGTTCGGGCGGCCCATCGGCGACTTCCAGGTGACCCGGTTCAAGATCGCCAAGATGGCATCGGAGCTCGAGGCCTGCCGAGCCCTCATGTACCAGGTGGCTGCCAACGCGGACGCCGGCGAGATCATGCAGCGCATCGTCTCCGACCACCTGCTGCCCCCTCCCCAATTGAGATAGACGAACACGATGGACGCTCCTTCAACGCTCACCGGATCGGGCAACTACTTCGAGGACTTCGCGGTGGGCCAGCGCATGCGCCATGGGAGGTCGGCCACCATTGACGAGGTGGAGAACAACTACATCTCCAAGCAGGTGATGAACACGGCCCAAGGGCACTGGAACGAGGAGATCATGGCCGGCTCGCCCCTGGGCGACGGCCGGCTGGTGTTCGGGCTGATCACCGGCTCGATGACGGTGGGGCTGGCCAGCCAGGACACCGCCGAGAACGCCCTCTGCGAGCTGGGCCTCGACGCCGTGCGGTTCAAGGTGCCGGTACACCACGGCGACACCATCACCGCCTACACCGAAGTGCTCGACGTTTCCGACGACCCCAAACGCGACGACGCCGGGATGGTGCGCTTCAAGCACTGGGGCCGCAACCAGCACGGCGACGTGGTGTGCGAACTGGAGCGGATCGTGCTGGTCAAGCGCCGTAGCCACTGGGGGCAAAGGTGAGCACTGCGGGGCGCTGCCGGCGATTCCGCATTGTTCGCAGATGAAGAGGCGTGTCGCTCTCAGGGAGCTTGAGAACTTTGTGGCTGTTGCCGAGCACGGCTCGATGACCGAGGCCGCGGCGGCGATCGGCATTTCCCAGCCCGGCTTGTCGACTTCCATCCGGAATCTGGAGCGGATGTTGGGGGTCAGTCTTCTGGTTCGACACCGCGGCCAGGGCGTTTCGCTCACTCCAGAGGGCGATTTGTTGATGGCGGAGGCCCGGGCCACCCTGTCTCGGGCCGCCGAGCTCGAAGCTCGCATGTCTGCGGCGGTGTCGGACGACTCGGGGCGAGTGACGGTCGGATCGCTGGTGACTGTGGCGCCCATCGTGATCCCATCGCTGGTGCGCAGGTTCCGCGAGCGCCATCCCGACATCGCCGTAGAGATTCGCACGGGAACCCAGGATGAGCTGTTGGACTGGCTGCGAACCGGGGCTGTGCATGCGGCCATCACCTACGACATCGAACTGGGCCGAGGAGTGGATTTCGAGCGCATTCTCGACGTGGAGGCCCATGCGGTGGTCAGTTCTTCCCACCGTCTTGCTGAAGAAGCGGAGATCGGTCTCGAAGCCCTGGCCGGCGATCCTTACATCCTGCTCGATCTCCCGTTGAGCCGCGAGTACTTCCTGTCCCTGTTCCTCGCCACCGGTGTGGCCTACCACCCCGCAGCCAGCCACGCCGACATCTCGCTGGTTCGAACGCTGGTGGGCAACGGATTCGGATTTTCGCTGCTCAACCTGTTGCCGGCCACTGATGTCGCCCAAGACGGCAGCCGAGTCGCCTATGTTCGCCTCCGGAGCAAGATTCCCCCTCTGGGATTGGGCCTTGCCCGGCGGGTGGATGACAAGCCTCCCCGTGCCCTCGACGTCTTCTCTGCCTTCGCCCGGTCATCGCTGGTACTGCCCCGGCAATAGGCCGCCAAGCGCCGGCCATCACAGGGTCGGAGCGACTCTTTTGCATAATCAATCTCTATGGCTTGCATATAAAATATCTCTTTGATTTATCTACTGGCCGGGCTTACGATGCCGGAAATGGTGGAACCGCACCATGAGCAGGGCACGGTCTCATTGCGCCAGGTGACCAAGCGCTTCGGCGAGACCTTGGCCGTTGACGCCGTCGATCTCGAAGTCGAGGCTGGCGAGTTCATCTCCCTTCTCGGACCATCGGGGTGCGGCAAGACCACCACTCTCCGGATGATCTCAGGGTTCGAATACCCCACCGAAGGGCGGGTGTTCATCAGCGGCCGCGATGTGACCGACACCCCCGCCCACCGCCGCACCGTCAACTCCGTCTTCCAGAGCTACGCCCTGTTCGGCCACATGACGGTGGCCGACAACGTGGCCTTCGGGTTGCGGGTGAAGCGGCGACACAAGCAGACCATTGAGAACAGGGTGCGGGAAGCGCTCAACCTCGTACAGCTCTCCGACTTCCGGTCCCGCTACCCGGGGCAGCTCTCCGGCGGCCAACAGCAGCGGGTGGCGCTGGCCCGGGCAATCGTCAACGAGCCCGACGTGCTGCTGCTCGACGAGCCTCTCAGCGCCCTCGATCTCAAGCTCCGCCAAGCCATGCGGTTCGAGCTGACCCGCCTCCACGACGACTTGGGCATGACCTTCGTGTTCGTGACCCACGACCAGACCGAGGCCATCACGATGAGCGATCGGATCGCGGTGATGAACGAGGGACGCATCCACCAGCTCGGCACCCCGGTCGAGATCTACGAGCGGCCTGCGTCGCGTTTTGTGGCCGAGTTCATCGGCGAGGTGAACATGCTGGAGGCGACGGTGGCGGGGGGCGACGGCGCCCGCACCGAGGTGCTGCTGCCGTCGGGGGACCGGTTGACCTGTGCGCCGGTGGGGGCCGACAGCCTGGCGCCGGGAGCACAGGTGGTCATCGCCATTCGGCCCCAGCGCGTGGTGCTCGCCCCCGAGGGCGATATCGACCCCGGCAACCACGCAGTGGTGGTCGGCGAGCTGCGCGAGCTGCTGTTCTTGGGCGACTCCACCCGCGGCACCGTCCGCCTCACCGACGGTTCGGAATTGGTGGCCAC
Source organism: bacterium (assembly GCA_026708015.1). NCBI lineage: Bacteria > bacterium. The sequence goes on along the minus strand of JAPOVT010000044.1, from coordinate 17,601 downwards.
CCGCTACAACGAGGCCGGCACCCACCCCTTCGGACTTCTGCGGCCCGGCGACAAGGTGGACGCCGGGTGGAGGCACGGCACCGCGTGCCTGGTGGAATGATGGCCAAGCAAGCTCGTGCCCGGCGCCGCGTCGTCCCGCTGCTGGCCCCTGGCCTGCTGTGGATCTCGGTGGCCTATGTGGTCCCGGGCGTGCTGATCGTGGTCTACTCGCTCCTCACCCCCAAGCTCGGCGGCGGCGTGGTCTGGGAGGCGACCTTCGACTCTTGGGACCAGATCGTGGCCAAGGGCCGACGGTCCACCGCAGGCTGGGGCACCATCGGCTCGGCCGCGGTGCGGGGCATTGCCGCCACCGCGGCAGCCTCGGTCCCGGCTATTGCGGCCGCCCGCTATCTGGGCCGTCGCATCTCCCGGAGCCTGGCATTGGCCGGGCTGTTCGGCGGACTGGTGGCGATCAACCACCTGGCCAGTGCGTACAACAACTACACCGCGGTCTTCGCCCGGTCGGTGGTGTGGTCGGTGCTGGCCACGATCATCTGCATAACCCTCGCCCTGCCGCTGGCCGTTTTCATCTCGTCGCGCCACAGCACGGTCACCAAGAACGCCCTGCTCATCGCGGTGATGATCCCGTTTTGGACGTCGATGCTGGTGCGCACCTATGCCATCCGGTTCCTGCTGGCGAACACCGGGCCGGTCAACAACTTCCTGGAGACGCTCGGCATGGACCGGATCGTGTTCTTGAACACCCGTTTCGCGGTGATCCTCGGGCTGGTCTACACCGCGCTGCCGTTCATGGTGCTGCCGCTGTACGCGGCCTCCGAGCGAGTCGATCGAGCGCAGATGGAAGCCGCCCGCGACCTGGGCGCCCGTCCTCCGCAGGTGTTTGCCGACGTGTTCGTGCCCATGGTCAAGCCGGGCCTGATCGTGGGCGGGGTCATGGTCTTCGTGCTCTCGGTGTCGCAATACCTGGTCCCTACCCTTTTGGGCGGCGGCAAGACCAACATGATCGCCAACCTGCTCGAGCTCCAGTTCGGAGAGGCGTTCAACTGGCCGCTGGGCGCGGCCATTGCCGCCCTGTTCAGCGTGATCACCCTGGCCGGCCTGTATGCGACAGTGGGCCGCCGCGACCAGGAGCAGCTTCTGTGAGCCGCAGCCGTGCGGGCGTACGCGCTGGAAGCGCTACGAGAAGCCCCAGCCGGGCTGTGAGCCGCAGCCGTCCCGGCGAGCGGGTGCCGAAGCTGGCGATCGGGTCGGCGTCGGCGCTGGTGTACGCGTTCTTCTACCTACCGGTCGCGGTTCTGGTGCTGTTCTCGTTCAACCAGGCCCGCACCGGAGGCCGCTGGGCCGGCTTCACCACCGAGTGGTACTCGGCGCTGGCCGACAACGAGCGGCTGATAACGGCCACCTGGAACTCGCTGTTCATCGCCATCGTCTCCACCGCGATCGCCGTGGTGTTTGGAACCATGCTGTCGCTGGCCCTCGACCGGCGGGTCTTCCGGGGCCGAACCGCAGCCCAGCAGGTGGTGTACCTGCCGGTCATCGCCCCGGAAATCGTGACCGGGGTGGCGCTGCTGGCCTTCTTCTCCCTCACGCTGGGCCGCCTCAACGACATCTTGGGCCGCGATGCCCAAGACGCCATCCGGATGGGACGGCCCACGATCATCATCGCCCACGTCGCCTTCTGCACCGCCTTCGTGGCCCTGGTGGTGCGGGCCAGCCTGCGTACCCTCGACCCGGCGTTGGAGGAGGCCGCTCAAGACCTCGGCGCCAACGCCTGGACAACCTTCTGGAAGGTGACGCTGCCGTCGATCATGCCCGGCGTGCTCGGCGGGGCGCTGCTGGCGTTCACCCTCTCGCTGGACAACTTCGTGATCACCTTCTTCGTGAGCGGTCCGGGCGCGACCACTTTGCCCATCGAAGTCTTCGGCCAGCTCCGACGCACCATCAGCCCTCAGGTAAATGCGGTGTCCACGCTGATCTTCGGGGCATCGACGCTGCTACTCACCGGTGCGCTGGCAATCCAATCGGCGGTCTCACGACGACGCACCCGGCTGGACCAGAGCCCCGACGCCGCCCTCGGCCAAGACGTCGACTCGGGCACCCCCGCCGCCGCCCCGGCCCAAGACGCCGACCCCGATGGCCTTCATGCCTCGGGGCCGGGACCAAGAGCTACCCAAGCAACCCACACCTGATTGGAGGGGAATACCCATGACCAAATCAACCAAGAAAACCAGCGGTCCAACGTTCTTGGACCAACTGGCCAATTGGGCTGGCAGCCGAAGGCTTTGGCTGCGGCTGCTGGCTGTGACTCTCGTATTCGGACTCGTTGCCGCGGCTTGTGGCAACGACGACGATGACGGGGCCCAGCCCGAGCCGGCCGCCCCGGCCACCGAGGCCCCGGCACCCGAGCCGGCACCCACCGAGGCCCCGGCACCCGAGCCGGCACCCACCGACCCTCCGGCCACCGAGATGCCGGCCTCGGATCGCTGCGGTGATCCCGACCGGCTCGGCGATTCGATCAACTTCTTGAACTGGGCCGACTACATCGACGTGGCCGTTCTCGACATGTTCGAGGAGGAGTGCGGAGTGAGCGTGACGATGGACACCCACGTGGCCAACGAGGAGGCCGTGGCCAAGGTGGACGCGGGCAACTCCGGCTACAGCCTGGTGATCGTCACCGACTACGCGGTGGAGATCATGTCGTCGCAGGGTCTGCTCCAAGCACTCGACATGGGCGAGATTCCCAACGTCGCCAACATCGACACGAACCAGATGGACCCCTACTACGACCCGGGCAATGTCTATTCGCTGCCCTATCAGTATTCGACCACCGGTTTCGCCTTTGACGTGGCTGCCTTCGACACGCCGCCCACCAGCTACAGCGCCATCTTCGACGAGAACCCGCTGTGCGGGCAGTCGTCGCTGCTCGAAGACCAGCGCGAGGTGCTCGGCGCCGCGCTCGTCTATTTGGGATACGACTGGAACGAGACCTCCCAGGCCGCTCACGACGAGGCCCTGGAGCTGGTGCTCGACGCCCGCGACTGCGTGACGGGGTTCGACTCGGCCAACTACATCGGCAACCTGGCCAGCGGCGAGGTTCTGGCCGCCCAGTCGTGGGGGTTCGCGGCCGGCATCGCCTACCTCGACAACCCGAACATCCGCTACATCATCCCCGATGAGGGTGGGACCATCTGGCAGGACAACTTTGTGATCCCCGCCGATGCCCCCGATCCGTACACCGCCCATGTGCTGATCAACTACATGCTCGAGCCCGACATCGGCGCGCTGATCACCGAGTTCACCATCGGCTACACCCCGAATGTGCTGGTGCCGCCGCTGCTCTCAGACGGCTATCACGAGGTCATCGCCGGCACCGGCCTGGAGCTGACCGACGACATCCGCGACAGGCTGGTGTGGCAGGTGCGAAGCGAAGAGCACTCCATCTTCGCCGACACCTGGTCGCAGATCATCGCGGCCGGCTGACCGGTTTCTGATCAGACCACTGATCTGACGGAACGGAACCTGACTTGGATCCCCTCCCAAGCGAGTCGGGCGAGGAGGTCATCGATCTCCTCGCCCGGCTTGTGGCCTTCGAGACAGAAAGCGGCGCGCCCAACCAAGCGCTGGTCGATTTCTGCGCTGAGCGCGCCACCCAAGCCGGGGCCCATGGGCGCGCCGTGGGGGGCCCGAGCGGGCGGTCCAATCTGCACCTGCGCTTCGGCCCCGACGAGCCGGGAGGGCTGCTCCTGTCGGGGCACACCGACGTGGTGCCGGCAGGGTCGGGCTGGTCTACCAACCCCTATCGTCTCACCGAGAAGCAGGGGCGGCTCCAAGGCCGGGGAACCGCCGACATGAAGGGCTTCATCGCCGCGGCGCTGGCCGTGGCCTCTTCCCTCGACCACCGCAAGCTGCGCAAGCCATTGCACCTGGCGCTGAGCTACGACGAGGAGATCGGCTGCATCGGAGTGAGGGGACTGCTGGACCACCTGGCGGCCCAGCCCGCCTGCCGCCCCGAGGCAGCGCTGGTCGGCGAGCCGACCTCCATGCATCTGGCCATCGCCCATACCGGCAAGACCGCCCACCGCGTCGCCATTCAATGCCCGGCTGGCCATTCCAGCCGAGCCCGGACCGAGCCCAGCGCGATCTCCGAGGCCGTCAAGCTGGGCGCGGCCATAGATGCGCTGAACACGGGCGGGGGGGCATCCGCGGGGGAGGCATTCGTGTCGGCCAACATCGGCTCGATCGACGGGGGTGCTGGGCTCAACGTTCTGGCCCCGAAGTGCGAGCTGGCCTTCGAAGTCCGCTTTGACGCCTCAGCCGCCGTCGATGCCCTGGTTGCTCCGATCTGGGGAGAGATCGAGCGGATCAACGCCGAGTTGGCCCCCGTCGGCGGCTCGGTCCACACCGCCGAATTGGCCGACTACCCCGCACTGCACACTGATTCCACACTGCCAGCGGTACAGAAGCTGGGGTCGGCGATGGGAACTGACGAAACCACAGCCGTCGCGTTCGGCTGCGAGGCGGGGCTGTATGCCCAGCGCCTGGGCGTGCCCACCGTGATCGCCGGTCCCGGCGACATCGCCGACGCCCACAAACCAGACGAGCACATCCACCCCGCGCAGCTCCAGCGCTGCGCCGAAGCACTGCACAAGGCCGTCAACGCCTTCTGCTTCTTGCCGTAAATGCTGCGCCGAAGCACTGCACAAGGCCGTCAACGCCTTCTGTGCCGCACCGTAGATGCCGCATACCCATCGCATCGCCTGATCTCGACCGCCAAAGGAGGCCGTCAATGACAACAGCACCGTCCATAGCCGAAAGAGCCCCGCACGCCACACCACCGCCCTCGACGGCGGAGCTGCTGTCCCGGGTGGAAGAGCTCGGACCGCGTTTTCGGCACCGGATGCCCGACCTGGACGCCGAGCCGGCCTTCCCGCATGAGAACTTCGCCGAGGCCAAAGAGGCCGAACTGCACAAGCTCTGCGTCCCGGTGGACTACGGCGGTTTCGGCTATTGGCAGCCCGGCAACTACAGCGGCTGGTACGAGATGTTGGAGCGGCTCGCCTATTGGGACACCAACACTGCGCAGCTGCTGCAAGTCCACAACCATGCCGCCGGCATCATCGCCTGGCACGGCACCGACGCCCAGCGCCGCTACTTCATGCCCCGCATCGTGGATGGCGCGTTCTGCGCATCGCTCGGGTCGGAGGCCCACCTGTATGAGAACGGCGCCGAGCGGCTGGAGTCGGAGCTGACGAAGGTGGACGGCGGCTACACGCTCACCACCCGCAAGGGCTTCGCCTCCGTCGCCGCCATTGCCACGTACCTGATGGTGTGGGCCGCGGTGGAGGGCGACGAACCCTACGCCATGAGGATGGTGTTCGCGGTGGTCGACAAGGAGTCGGAGGGGGTGGAGCTGCTGGACGACTGGCAGATGCTGGGCATGCGCTCAACAATATCCTGCGGAGTGAAGTTCACCGATGTGTTCATTCCCGATGACCACGTTGTGGGTGTGCCGGGCGGATGGGTGGCCAGCGATCCCCGCACGTTCTCATGCGCTTACGCGGCCAACCACATCGGATCGGCTCAAGCCGCCTTCGACTTCATCGCCGGCTACATCAAGGACCGAGACGACCTCAGCGGCTCCGAGGTGGTGCGGGTGCGCCTCGGGCGCATGGATGCCAAGCTGTTCGCGGCCCGGGAGTGCCTGCGGGCCACCGCCGCCCGCCTAGACCGGGGCGACGATCCCGACAGCGTGGAGGCCGATGCGGTGAGGACCATGCACCTGGCCAAAGACGCCGTGCTGTCGATCCCCTATGAGGGCTTCGACCTGCTGGGGGCCCGGGCCTGCCACGAGCGCTACCCGCTGGGCCAGATGATGCGCGACGCCCGCACGTTCACGCTGCACTTCCGCGACGACCTGTACGTGGAGCGCCTGGCCGAGATCGCGCTGGGCAAGGGGTTCTCCGCCAAGGGCGGCAGGGGCGGCTCGACGCCCTTCGAGGGCACCACGGCCCAGCTCGGCCAAGCCCATGCCGGGGCGTGAACAGTCGGGTGCGCAAGTTCAACACCCGCGACACCTACCCCGACCAGAGCCTCGACAACGACCTCTGCCAAGCGGTGGTGGCCAACAACACGGTGTACCTGCGTGGCCAGGTGGGCACCGACTTCGACGGCAACCTGGTGGGGCGGGGCGACCCCGCGGCCCAAGCCGAGCAGGCCATGGCCAACGTGTTCCAACTGCTCGAGGAGGCCGGAAGCGAACCGGGCCATATCGTGAAGATCACGGTGTACATCACCGACCCCCGCCACCGCGAGCCCGTCTACCAGGTGATCGGACGCTGGCTCAAGGGGGTGTACCCGGTGTCCACCGGGTTGGTGGTGTCGGGGCTGGCCCGCCCGGAGTGGCTGATGGAGATAGACGTGATCGCTGTGATCCCCGAGAGCGATGGTGAGGAGGGGCGCCCGTGAGCGATCTCAACGTGGTGGGCGCGGCGAACATCGCCACGGTGCGAGACCGCGGCGGCCCTCGCCGGGGTGCTGGGCAAAACGAGATGGACCTGGTTGCCGGCGGCGCGATTGCGATCCGCGGCGGCCGAATCGCCGCCGTCGGCCATATCGACGAGGTGATGTCGGAATGGGGCGACCCGTCGGTTCCGGTGCTGGACGCGGCGAACAAGACGGTGCTGCCCGGCCTGGTGGAATGCCACTCCCATGCCCTGTTCGGCGGAGAGCGCCACCAGGAGTATGCCGAGCGTCTCGGCGGGGCCAGCCTGGCCGAGGTGGCCGCCCGCGGCGGCGGCATCTGGGCCAGCGTGGTGGCAAGCCGAGAGACAGGCGACGACGAGTTCCGCGAGCGGCTGGCCCGGGCCTATGAACGGGTCTTGGTAGGAGGGGTGACCACGCTGGAGGTCAAATCGGGCTACGGGCTGACCGTGGCTGAGGAACTGCGGGAGCTGCGGCTGCTCGAAGAGTCGCGGGCCCACACACCGCTCCAGTTGGTGGTGACCTTTCTGGGCGCCCATGTCGTGCCCCGCGACATCGACGGCAACGGGCACCCGTCTGATGTCTACACCGACCTGATCGTCAACGAGATGCTCCCGGCCGTGGCCGGCCAGCAGATCGCCCAGTTCCACGATGTCACAGTCGAAGACGGCTACTTCACCCCCGACCAAGCCCGCAGGCTCATCGAGGCCGGCCGGGCCGTGGGACTCGAGCCGAGAGTCCACGCCGACGCCTGGAAACCCTCGCAGGGGTGGGCCACCGCCGCCGGCGCCGACGCCGTCAGCGCCGAGCACCTCACCTACACCCCCGACGACGAGATCCGCGATGTGGGCCGATCCGACACCATCGCCGTGGTTCTGCCCATCGCCGAGTTGATCTACATGACTGATCGGCGGGCCAATGCCCGGGCTTTTGTCGACAACGAGGTGCCGCTGGCCGTCTCCACCGACTACTGCTCGTCGATCCACGCCACGTCGCTGCTGACCACCATGGCCACCGCCGCCCCCTGGTTCCGGCTGACCCCAGCCGAGGTTGTGGTGGGCGCCACGCTGAACGCGGCTTACAGTATCGGCCTCAGCGCCGAGTGCGGCTCTCTCGATATCGGCAAGCGGGGCGACCTCATCGTGCTCGACTGCCCTCATCCCAACGAGCTCTTCCTCGCTCCTGGCGCCCCGCTGCTCGACCAGGTGGTGATCGAAGGCTCGGTGGCCTGGAACAGGCAAGCACCCGTGGGAACTTGAGAGGATCACCACATGAGCGACAACCCTTATGGCGTGCTTTTGGAGGAGGTGCCCTTCGGCCCTCTGGTGGCCCGGAACCGCTTCTTCCAGGTTCCCCACTGCAACGGCATGGGGTACCGCGATGTGCAGGCCCACGCCGAGATGCGGGCGGTGAAGGCCGAGGGCGGATGGGCGGTGGTGTGTACTGAGCAGGCCGAAATCCACTACACGTCGGAGATCACGCCGTTCATCGAGGTCCGCCTGTGGGACGATGAGGACATTCCCGCGCTGGCGATGATGACCGAGCGCATCCACGACCACGGGGCGCTGGCCGGGATCGAGTTGGCCTACAACGGCATGAACGGCCCCAACCTCACGTCGCGCACCGCGCCCATGGGCCCAGCCCACCTGCCGATCGCCGGGTTCACCGACGACCCGGTCCAAGCCCGGGCCATGACGCTTCGCGACATCGCCAACCTGCGGCGCTGGCACCGACAAGCCGTGCGCCGATCGCTGAACGCCGGCTTCGATCTCGTCTACGTCTACGGCGGGCACGCCCTCGGCACCGTCCACCACTTCCTCTCTCCCCGCTACAACCAGCGCACCGACGCCTACGGGGGCAGCGTGCAGAATCGGATGCGTCTGCTGCGCGAGCTGCTGACCGACACCGTCGAAGAAGCAGACGGCGGCGCCGCGGTGGGCTGTCGAATCACCGTGGAGGAGCTGATGGGCGACTCCGGCATCAGTCGCAGCGACATCGAAGCCGTGCTCGGCGAGCTGGGCGAGATCCCCGATCTGTGGGACTTCGTGATGGGCAGCTGGGAGGACGACAGCATCACCTCCCGATTCGGAGAAGAGGGGGGCCAGGAGCAGTACGTGGCCGGTCTCAAGGCGCTCACCTCCAAGCCGGTGGTGGGTGTCGGGCGATTCACGTCGCCCGACACCATGGCTCGAATGGTGCGCCAAGGGGTGATCGACTTCATCGGAGCGGCCCGCCCCTCCATCGCCGACCCCTTCCTGCCCGCCAAGATCGCCGAAGGGCGCGCCGATGAGATCCGAGAGTGCATCGGCTGCAACATCTGCGTTTCGGGCGACTTCACCATGTCGCCCATCCGCTGCACCCAGAACCCGTCCATGGGAGAGGAATGGCGACGAGGATGGCACCCGGAGACCTACCGGCCCCGCCACGCCGACGAGTCGGTGCTCGTGGTGGGCGGCGGGCCGGCCGGCCTGGAAGCAGCCATGTCGCTTGGCAAGCGGGGCTACCCGGTCGTGCTCGTGGAGCGGACCCGCCATCTCGGCGGGCGGGTCGCCTCAGAAGCCCGCCTGCCCGGCCTCTCAGCCTGGATCCGGGTGCTCGACTACCGCCAGAGCCAACTGGATCGCCTCGATCATGTGGACTGCTACCTGGAAAGCGAGATGACGGCCGATGAGGCGCTGGCGTCGGCGGCCGAGTACGGCTTCGACCACATCGCGGTGGCAACAGGATCGTCATGGCGACGCGACGGAGTCGGCCGATGGCACACCCATCCCATTCCGCTCGGAAACCTGCCGGTTCTCACCCCCGACGACCTGATGTCTAGCCAGCGTCCCGGCAAGCCAGACGGTGCCGCCAACATGAGAATCGCCGTCTTCGACGACGACCACTACTACATGGGCGGGGTGCTGGCCGAGCTGCTTCGGTCCGAGGGCTATGAGGTTGTGTTGGTCACCCCGGGAGCGATCGTGTCGTCTTGGACGGTCAACACCATGGAGCAGCGCCGCATCGCCGCCCGCCTACTCGACATCGGAGTAGACCTGCGCTGCTCGACCGCGGTGACCGGCGCCACCGATGCTGGAGTCCGCACTGCCTGCACCTACACCGGAGAAGAAAACGAGATCCACTGCGACGCCGCTGTACTCGTCACCGCCCGCCTCCCGGAAGAGTCGCTGGCCCTAGAGCTGCTGGCCCGCAAAGAGGAATGGCCCGATGCCGGCCTGCAAAGCGTCACCGCCATCGGCGATGCCTGGGCCCCCGGCACCATTGCCGCCGCGGTCTGGGCTGGCCGGCGCTACGCCGAAGAGATCGAAGCCCCCACCGGCGACGCCGACGCCACCCCCTTCCGCCGAGAGCTCACCGCGTTGAGTGAGGTCGATTCTGTCTAGGGGCGAGAGAAACGCGTAGAATCGCCGAAGTGGGCACTGCCTACGACGAATCGGGCAGCTACCTCACCGCCCACGAGCGCGCCGCGGCGATGATTCCCGAGCGCTCGGGTCCGCTTGTCGATGTCCGCGTCGTCGATCTCACCCAGGCGCTGGCCGGCCCGTTCTGCACCATGATTTTGGCTGATATGGGCGCTGATGTGGTCAAGGTGGAGCCGCCCGACGGGGACTCGGTCCGGGTGATCGGCCCCCATACCGAGGTGGACGACGAGCATTTCTTCGGCGGCTACTTTGCCAGCAACAACCGCAACAAGCGCAGCGTGGTGCTCGACCTCAAAGAGCCCGCCGAAGCCGAGGTGTTCTTGCGGTTGGTGGACACGGCCGACGTGGTGGTGGAGAACTACCGGGCCGGGGTGATGGACCAGCTTGGGCTCGGCTACGAAGTGCTGCGGGAGCGCAAGCCCGACCTGGTGTACGGCGCCATAAGAGGGTTCGGCGATCCCCGCACCGGAGAGGGGCCCTACACCTACTGGCCGGCCTACGACATCGTGGCCCAGTCGATGTCGGGGCTCGTCAGCTACACCGGCACCAAAGACGGCGTGCGGGTGGCGTCGGGGCCCAGCGTCGGCGACCTCTTCCCGGCGGCCATGATGGCCTCGGGGATATTGGCCGCGCTCCACCACGCCCGCTGCACCGGCGAGGGGCAGTTCGTGGACGTGGGGATGATGGACGCTTTGATGGCGCTGTGCGAGTCGATGACCTGGCGCTACACCTACACCGGCGAGATCCAGTCGCCCCGAGGCAGCGAGCACCCTTCGCTGTGCCCGTTCGAGCTCTACGACACCGCCGACGGGCAGGTGGCCATCGCCGCTCCCGGACCCCGCCACTGGGATCGGCTGTGCCGGATCATCGGCCGCGACGACATGATCGACCACGACCGATACAAAAGCTCGCGGCGGCGGGTGCTGCACCGCGAGGAAGTGCGTGAGGCGATCACCGCGTGGACCAGCAGGCTCACCAAGGCCGAGGTGGTGGCCACCTTGGGGGACCAGGTGCCCTGCGGGCCGGTGAACAACGCCGCCGATCTCTACCGCGACGCTCACGTGAGCGCCCGCCAGATGCTGGTGGCGGTGGACCACCCCGGCTCGGAGCGCCCGGTGCTCACCCCCAACACGCCCATCCGCTTCGCCGAGACCACCACCGGGGTGTACCGCCCCGCCCCCAAGCTCGGCGAGCACGCCGACGAGGTGATCGCCGAGCTCGAGGCCGAGGAGCACGAATGAGCAGCTATGTGGCTGGCGAAGTAATTGCTGAACTCGACAAGGCCGAGGAGAGCCAATGAGCAGCTATGAGAGAGAGAAGAAGGCCCGGCTGAGGCGCTCGGAGCTGTCCACTCCCGGCCACTCCGAGAAGATGATCGCCAAGGCGGCCCAGAGCGATGCCGACATGGTGTTCTTGGACCTTGAGGACGCGGTGGCCCCGTCGGCCAAGGCGGGCGCCCGCCGCAATATCATCGCCGGGCTCAACGAGCTCGACTGGGGCCACAAGATCCGCTCCTACCGCATCAACGGCGTCCACACCCAGTGGTGCGGCGACGACATCGCCGAGGTTGTTTCCGGCGCCGGGGCCAACATCGATGTGATCATGGTGCCCAAGATCAAGGGGCCCCGCGAGGTGTGGTTCGTGGACGACATGTTGACCCAGCTCGAGCTCAAGCTCGGCCTCGAGGTGGGCCGAATCGGCATCGAATGCCTGGTGGAAGAGGTCGAGGCCGTCCAAACCGCAGACGAGATTGCCCGGTGCAGCCCCCGGCTGGAGGCCCTCACCCTGGGAGTGGGCGACCTGTCGGCCAGCCAGGGGATGCGCCTCGGCCACATCGGGGTGACCGACGGAGACGCCGCCCTGCACTACCCCGGCGACGTGTGGCACTACGCCCGCACCCGCATGATCACAGCCTGTCGGGCCGCCGGCATCGACGCCATCGACGGGCCGTACGCCAACTTCGCCAACCCCGGGGGCTACGAGAAGAGCGCGGCCACGTTCTCGATGCTGGGCGGGGTGGGCAAGTGGTGCATCCACCCCAGCCAGATTGAGATCGCCAACCGGGTGTTCGCCCCCAGCCCCGCCGAGATCGCCGAGGCGCAGGGCGTGGTTGATGCGGTGCGGGCCGCTGAAGCCGAAGGCCAAGGCGCGGCCAACTACAAGGGCATGATGATCGACGCCGCCACCACCCGCCTGTTCGAAGTCACCCTCGACCGGGCCCGCCAATGCGGCCTCATCGACTGAAGCCGCAGTCGGCGGCCCGGCGGTTCGGGTAGTGGGCATGCGGCTCGGCGCCGAGGTCGGCGCCGCCGCCGACCGGCTCCGCCGACTGGCCGCCGTCGGCTTCGACACGACCGCGGCGGCAACCTTCGACGACGGCCCCGTCAATCGCCAAGACGTGCAGGCCTTCATACCCCCGGGTGGTGGTGGAATCCGACGAATCGCTTCACCCCATGGCCACCATCGTTTGCGCCCAGACGGCGGGAGGCGAACAGCAGGCGACCCACGACACGAGTCGGCCGAGCACCGACCTCGCCGAGCAGGGCATCAGGCTCCGGCCCAGCTACGGGCAAGTGTTGGCCGACCACCAGTGCGGCGGGCTATTGGAAAGACACGAAAACCGGTAGGGGGGACAGCTCCAACACTTGGGTTGGGGTGGCCACGGGGGTGTCCTCGTCGTAGAAGTTCTTCCATCCCCAAAAGTAGCGGTCGGCGTCGTCTTGGCCGGTGAGCGCGTTCCAGGTGCTGTATTTGGCGCTCTGGGAGCCTTGGCCGTCCATGTGGATCACTACCGCCAGCTCGGAGGGAGTGTTGATCTGCTCGCGATCGGCGATCATGGAGTGGTGGAATTGGTGGATGACCAGCAGCTTTTGGGGCAGGGAGTGTCGACGGACGAGGCCAGCCAGCCACTCGGAGACCCGGTTGATCTCCGCCGCATCCACTGTGCCGATCTGAGCCAGGTGTACCTGGTGGGGTTTGAGCCTCCACTCGGGGTCTAGGGCCAGCCCGACATGGGGCAGCGCCAGGAACTCCTCGTAGATCTTGGCCTGCGAGAGGAAATCTGATCGTCCCGGCTGAAGGTCCAACACCACGTAGGTGCCGTTGGCGGCTGCCGCCTCGACCCAGGGGCGGATCGCGTCCTTGGCGGTTTCGTTGGAGTAGTCCCCGTCGGCGCCGGCTCCGGCGGAGGCAACGGTGGCGATGATCTCGAACGCAGGCAGCACGGCCAGTCCGTCTGCCTCGTAGTCCTCGGCGATCGCTTGAAGGCGCTCGACCGTCTCCTGAGGCCCCTGTTCGCCCAGCACACCGAGCGCTGATGTCGACGGGTGACCGTAGGCGGCCAGCAGCCGGCGGACGGGGTTCGCGGCGTCGACCCCGAACAGCAAAAGCCCGCCGCCGGGCAGTTCACCTCCCCGTCGGACAACTTCGAGCTGCCAGGCTGCGTCCTCGCCGAGGTCGGCGAGCACCTCCACCACCGCAGCCCCAGATATCGCATCGCGGGCCGAGGACGGCAAAGCCCGCAGGTCGCCGGTCGCTGCCACCACGCCCACACCGACTTGGCGGGCAACGGCCGTCAGCGGCTCGGACGACCCGTCGTCGCCGATTATCCACACCTGGTGGTAGGGCCCCCCTTGGGCAAAGAAAGCGGTGCCAACGGGAGTCGGGTCGGTGCTATAGGTGACCGGTAATCGCTCGATTGCGAACCCCGGCAGCGCATACCGGAGATGCCGCTCAGTGATTCCCGCGGCCACGATGCGCTCCGGTTCCAGACGCTCGATTTCTTGCACCATCGTGGCGTCGAACCCGGTATCCGCCAATAGAAGCAGCGGCCCCTCAACGCCTCGCGACGCCAAAGCAGAAACCGCCGCAGGATTGCTGGCGAATGCCAGGCCGAGCTCGCGGGCGCAGGCAAAAGCGGTTCGGGAGAACTCAAGGCTCGCTGCCGCAGGCGACATGTCCGAAACCCGAAAGCCATCTGGCAGACGAGGCGGGCAGCCCTGGTCGCGCGCATCCGAAACAGCACCCTCTGGAGTTGATTGCGATTGTGGACCCACGTTGCTTTCCGCTACCAGCGGAGAGCCTGCATTGAGCCCCGCGCCAACCGATTCTGAAGCTCCGATTGCCGAGAGGCCGGTGCCGGGCATGGCCGCGCCATCGGCAACTATCGGCGTTACCGACCTGCGGGGAGCGGCGTCGCCCGGAGCGGCGTCGCTGGCCAGACATGACGGCAACAGGAGTAATGCCGCACATACGGCGATCGAGGCGACAAAGCGGGGGAAACGGCGGCACCACGCAGACATGAGCAGAAGCAACGCTAATTTGGCTGCCTGCCGCTTTAGCGTCATTCGCTCAAGAGGCGGCACCGAGCGATGACGGCTATCCGCTGTTGCAGTGCTCGTGATGCGTGGCGGCGGCCTGCGCTGCGGCATCCATAGTCGTCTGCGGGGAGGTCGCGAAGCAGTGTCTCGCAGACAGCGGTGGCGTCGTCCTCGGAGGCATAGAGGTACCCGTATTCGTCACCTGGGGTGGAGTCGAACCGCCCGCCGCCGAAGGGGCTGCTGGCCACTGTCGGGTTGAATTCGCCAGCACCGAACAATGAGCTGTGAATTCGCGTGAGGGTTGCGCCCTCCCGCAGCAGGTAGCGGTGCGGGGTTCCCTGATACCTCGGGGGCGGGTGCTGTTCGGGCGACAAGCGTTAGCTATGTTTGCACCTCGGGGAAGACACTGCGCCGCAGGGGATCGAACTGGAAGGCCGGGTACAGGCAGCGGCGGTCTCTGGGAAGGCCCAGAAGCCATGAGCGTTCGCGATGCACCCTCACCTTCTCCCTGTTCGACGCTTTCGCCCCCAAGGCAACGGCGGCGTCTTTCGGCTCGATCATCGGGGCTCGCCAGATCGCATCTATCGCCTCACCGAGGAGTTTGGCATGGGTCATCGCCTGCTGTTCGGCCGCGTCGATCACAACACGCGGCTCGCCTGCGATCTGCCAAGCGAAGTCGTGTCTATAGGCGAGCAGCGCCAAATGACTGCGAAGGTGCGGCTCGTGGCCTTCAAGTGCGGGGTGTCGGGCCGTCCTGCCCCATCGACTTGACCTCATGGGCTTGTGGGCGTTCCCGTCCAGGCGGAGGTGGGCGGTGCCCAGATCGGCCGTCTCAACCCGGTCGCTCACGTGTTGCAGGTCGGCCACCATGTGGCGAAAGGCCCGTTGGTCGGTCAGGCTGTTTGATCTGGAGTCCTGCAAAGTGGAGTCTCAAACCGCTGTGAAGTGGAGTTCAAAATCGCTGCAAAGTGGAGTTTGAGGGTATTGTCTCTATGGGAGGAGACATGTCCGACACTCGGAACCCGAACTATTTGGACCGCGTGGTGGACCGCGAGGTTGCTGAGGCTTTGGCCTCGTCGCCTGCTGTGTTGATCGAAGGGCCGCGGGGATGCGGCAAGACGTGGACCGGTCAGAGATTTGCCAATAGCGAGGTGTTCCTAGACGGTTCCGAGGCTCTGCGCATTGCCGCGGAAGTGGATCCAGACTCGATCCTCAAGGGAGCCGAGCCCCGGCTGCTCGACGAGTGGCAGCTCATTCGAGGCATATGGAATCCGATGCGACACGCCTGTGACCGGCGAGGCGGATTCGGGCACTTCCTTCTCACTGGGTCGCAGAATCCGCCTGACGACATCACCGAGCACTCTGGTGCGGGACGTGTCGCCCGAGTGCGGATGCGTCCGATGTCGCTGTGGGAATCGGGGGATTCCAGCGGGGAAGTATCCCTGGCCTCGCTGTTGGCCGGCGAACGTTGCTTGGCGAAAGATGCCGAACAGACCTACAGCAGTGTTGCTTCCCTGATTTGTCGAGGAGGGTGGCCGCGCATGATCAAGATGGCGCCAAACACTGCCCAAGCCCGCCTGCGCGACTATTTGGACAACATCACCCGTACCGACATCTCCCGGGTGTCCGGCATCAATCGCGATCCTCATCTAGTAGGGACTTTGCTGGCTTCCCTGGCCCGCAATGAAGCCACGACCGCTTCCCGCGCGACCCTGATTGAGGACATGGCCGGGGAAGACGGAAACCCGCCAGCACGCTCCACGATTCGGGCATATCTGGACGAACTAACCCGCCTGTTCGTGTTGGAGCCGCTTCCGGCCTGGACAACCCATCTGAGATCTTCGGCCCGCTTGAGAAAGTCACCGAAGCGGTTCTTTGCCGACCCTGCACTGGCCGTCGCCGCCCTAGCCGCATCGTCGGGATCTGTCGCCCAAGACAAAGAGGCGCTAGGGCTGCTGTTTGAATCGATGGCCATCCGCGACCTCCGGGTGTATGCCCAGTCGCTGGGTGCCCACGTCTACTACTACGGCGATTCAAATGATCTAGAGGCCGATGCCGTGATCGAGGGACTGGACGGCCAATGGGCCGCCGTGGAGATCAAGCTCGGCGGCGGGGAAGCCATCGCCAAAGCCATGGAATCGCTTCGCGCCGTCCGCTTCCAGATCGACACCACCCGGCGCGGCGATCCAGCCCGCCTCATCGTGCTCACTGCTTTCGGCCACGGTTACCAAACCGACGACGGCATCGCCGTCTTGCCCCTTACCTCCCTCAAGCCTTGATACAGCGGCGTAATGTTGCCACCGCCAAAGAGCCCTCCCGCCACATAGCGTGGTGCCAGTGAGCGTTTCGACCGCGGTGCCCTGGGGGCAATTCGAAGTACTGGAACCTGACTTAGCCGAGCGGATTCGGTTGCGGTTCGAGAGCCATATTCATGCGGTGCTGGCCACTCTGCGCCGAGACGGTTCGCCCCGGGTCTCGGGAATGGAAGCGCCGATTCGCGACGGACATCTGTGGTTAGGAATGATGTCTGACTCGCTGAAGGCCGCGGACCTGCTCCGCGACCCGAGGTTCTCGCTGCACAGTTCACTAGACACTGAGGAACTGCCGTTCGGCGATGCCCGCATCGACGGCCGGGCGGTTGCTGCGACCCCCGAGGAAGTTGACGTCTTTGTGGCCGGACACCGAATGCCAATCGAAGATCCTGACGCAATGGTCCTGTTCACCGCCCGCATATCCCGGGCAACGCTGACCCGTGTCGAGGGCCAAGAATTGGTAATCCAAGTCTGGACCCCGTCCGACGGCCTTAGAGAGATCCGCCGAAGCTGAGATGGCCCGCGGCGAAGGAAGTCATTTCGCCGCATCCAGCCTGCTGGATATGCTTTTTCCTGTGGAGCTCACCACAGTGTTTGAGACTCGGGCTGGTGTTCGCAGCGGCAAGCCTTGCTTCATTGGCACACGGATAGCGGTCTACGACGTGCTGGATTACCTGGCTGCGGGTATGACGCCGTCGGAGATCGTCGATGACTTCCCCGAGTTGAGCGAGCAGCATGTTTTGGCTGCCGTTGAGTTTGCTGCGCTGCGCGAGCGGCGTCTGGCGACTCCTGCGTGAGACTGCTTCTCGACCAGAACCTGTCGCGCCGCCTTGTGGGATTGCTGGCGACCGAATATCCCGGCAGTTGTCACGTTGTCGAAGTCGGCCTCGATACCGCAACGGACCGTGCTATCTGGGAATACGCACATGACCACGACTTTCTTATCGTCTCCAAGGACTCTGACTTTTGAGGTTCCCCCTGTTGTCCGGTCACTTGGTTTATGCGGCTTGGTTTAGTCGTTGCCGGTGGTGTTCCTCCCATTCTGTGGGGGTCAGGTAGTCGAGGGTC